>JBBRVB010000020.1:0-21761 GCA_038247275.1 Chroococcales cyanobacterium | reverse complement strand
ACGTTTTTAACACCCTTGATTTGTAATGCCAAGGGCTTAATTTTATCTAGGTCGGCTTGGTTGGCGACTGCACCTGAGATGGTCACGATCGCATTTTCAGAATTAATAGCTAATTTGCTATTGAAAATATTTGCTTCTAGCTTGCTGCGTACCTCACTGGCGAGGTCACTATCTGCGCGTTTAAGTGGATCGCCCATGATATTGTTCCGCTGTTCCCTCGCCCGGATATCGGCATCTAGTTGCCTTTGGCGGAGATCGCTTTGAGCATCAGCGGTAGTAGCAGTATTAGTGGTGGCTGGGGTCGTAGTGGCATTGGTAGCAGTCGTATCTGGGGCACTTGACGAAGTTTTCGCCGTGTTGCAAGCTGAGATCGCTGATGATAGCAGTAGACTCAGCACTAAGGGCTGGATAAATTTGGGTCGGTTAGTTTGGTTCATATTGTCCTCTAGAAAATAATGCTTGGAATCGCCCGACGGGTTAATGTTCGAGATACCGAGTGGTTACGGGTGTGGCTTGACGATCTGCAAAATTATGGGTAGACCACTCATGAATACCCGATCGCTTGAAGATCTCTTCTGCCTGATTCAGCTCGGCATCCGAACCCTCAATCATCACAAAGTAGTCACCCTGAGCGACGCGATCGCTATAGATATTGGCATTTTCTTCGGGGATATTCAGCCCGACCAGACCACCTGCCAAGCTTCCGGCTGCCGCGCCGATCGCGCTACCTGATGCTGCTGTGGCTAGTGCTGTAGCTGCCGCACCAGCCAACATGACTGGGCCGACTCCGGGAATAGCCAGCGCGCCCAAACCGACTAATAAGCCAGTGACACCACCGAAAGCAGTACCAGCGATCGCCCCATTTTTAGCAGTTTCGGCAGCCTCGTTGGTGTCCGCTGTTCGATCGGTCATCTCGGCGAGATTCTCGCTGGTGTTGGCACCAGTAACTTCGACTTTTCTATTTAGATCGCGACCGATTAAGGACACCCGATCCATCATAAATCCCGTACTTTCCAGTTGAATCAAAGCGGCTTCTGCTGTGTCATAGCTGCTAAATGTTCCCATTCCACGTTTATCGGACATTTCGGGTACTCCTAATTTTTCAAATGATTGAGTGAGTGAAAATAAATCTGTAATTGAATTCGATCTTGCTGCGGATTTAAGCTCAGTAATATCCTGAGTCTATCCAAGGTCGGTCACACGATTTCCAGACGATCCCAATTCGAGATCCAACAGCAGTAAATTTATTTGTGCTCTGGCTCGTCGCCTTCGGCATCGCCGGGAGTCTCATAGTACATCTCTGGCTCGATCCCAAAATTATCGACAAGACCTTCTTTATCAACAGTGAATCCACCAGTTGTGTCAAGGCTTTCTGAGCCGGGGGGATGCTGGGGCAACCGCTTGAAGTCGTCACCTTCGCGCTCCATTCTAGCTGCTGTCTCTGCCGGAATGATATTTGGATCGTAGCTATTGGGGGTTGGAGAGTCATATAGTTCTGTACCCTTTTGCTCTACTGGTGTATCGCTCTCTGCTGTTTCTTCTAGAGGCGAATTCGATTGATTTTTCATAACGATCGTGTTTTAAGTTCTTGGAAAATTGCTATTTAGACTTATGGCAATAACAGCAGAATACCGTGTTTGCTAGCTAAAATCATCTCCTAAATGATTCATCTGCTACTACCTCGATTGAGACATAATTATCTCAACTTACTACTTATAAATTCACTCTTTGGATAGAGATACGAGCGCAAATTGCCAAATCAGTTAATGAAAATAAGTGTCGGCGCGTAAAATTTCTTCTGCCCCAAAATATAGTGCTAGCGTATTTACACCCAAAATCAGCCACGCTCGATCGCACAAATCTTCTAATTCATCGAGGAGATCGTCAACGATCTCGGTCGTCGGACAATAAATCGCCAGTAACTGACTCCCATCGACCTGAATCATACAACTCGGTAAGCTCGTGGCGAAAAAGTTCAGAAACCGCTCGATCCGAAAGTGCGTGAGCGTCTCTAGATCGTCAACATTGATTTCAGTGAGTAACATCGGCAAACTCCTGGGTATATTTGGGTGATTGGGTGCCGAGCTGCCGATCCCAAAAAGTAAAGTACAGCCCGTAGTGCAATGCGTAATGATGATGGTGAATTGCGTGATGGGCGGGGCCGGTAAACCAGCGACCGCACCAATGATGTGGAAAATTAACTGGTAACCGATCGAGATCCAAATGATTGACTACTGCCCATACGGTCATGGTACTGAGCACGGCAATCAGAGTAATAAAATGGAGCGGCAGCACAAAGACGATGCCGATGAGAAATAATGAATGGGCGATTGCTTCTGGCGGGTCGAAGGCAAACGATGTCCACGGTGTCGTCGGCTGCGATCGATGGTGCCCTTGGTGCCCCCAGCGAAATAGGTAGCGGTGGTGAAACAGTCGATGAACGAAATAAAAGTAGGCATCTTGCAGCACGATCGTCAGCAAATAACTAGCACCCAAATACCACAGTGGATATTGGTGGATATCTGCATACAACCGCGTCATGCCAGCGTCATAAGCTGAGGCGATTGCTGCCGCACTCAGCGCAAAGACGACCGAAGACAGGACTGAGAGTTGGATATCCTGAAGCATCGCCGATGCGATGCCGACTTTTGCCATTGCTCTGAGCCACCAGCCACTTAACTGGTGGCTCTCAGGGGCGGCCGCAACAGCAGCACCCAAAGTTTTGTCCAGGAATAACTGTGTCCCCCCAGCACAGATCAGATACCGTAACAGGATAATTCCAAAGAAGGTGAATCCATAGAACTCAAATGAATAATGAGTCAATTTAGCTTCTCCTCGTATTAATAGCTATCGATCGCTTAGGAACAGCAATTCCCAACTACAATTGCAGGCAATCTGTTTTAAATATTTAAAACAACTGTTTGGGGAAGTCTTTGCTGTGGTCTATTTGACTGATGATGATAACCAAATCCTAGCAGTTGAATTAGTGTATTACTTTCTACCAAGTGGCTGAACTCTCAACTCTCGATCGGTGTCAATAGATAGAGAGGTGCTTGGCGATAGGGCTGCGTTGTTTTATTCAGTTGACAGTTGACAGTTGACAGCGATTCGCCCGCTCTGCCGACGGTTAGAGATCGAAGTTTTTAGGCAGGGGATTTGAGCAACTGCCTTGCTTGGGTCTTTTGCGTGGACGGGAAAAATAACCGCAGCGGCACACAACCTGGAGGTTTCCTCCAGGTTGTGTGCGACAAGACAAAGACTCCGCAACAACAATCCTCCTAAAAGTGGTTGCTCAAATCCCCTGCGCTTTGGTCAACTGTTTAACTTCATCTAAATTATCAAAAAAAGCTTTACTATCTCACGTTAATGTGATTTAATAGTCTTATAGTCTAAACAATCAATTGCTTCTTCTCGAAAAGCTTTGTATGGATGAACGGTACATTTGAGATTGTGTTCGCCCGTATAAAAGACACAGCGATCGCAAGGAATCCGATGCAACCTTTGGAGCTGAAGCCAATCTTGTTTCAGTGTTTTCCAAGCCGATTTGCAGAATGCGAAAATACTCAGTGACATCAAGATTGTAAAAGACACTGTGTAAATAGATGAAATAGTCTCAGTAAGTGTCGGGATGGACATTGGTGATTGAAATAATGCAAGTTAACAGACTAGATCGGGAATGGTTCGGGGACGAAGTTCGATCGCACCGATCGAATCTGGCTGCTCGAAGCTCGATCCATATAGATCGACAAATCTCTTGAAAAGCTTCATGGTATCGCAACTAGAGACTTTATTGGCTTTGACCTTGCGACGGAAATTGCCCTTTGCTAACCGGTGCAGATAGGGTAAATCCTCAAATAAGGTGATACAGGCGGCAGAGTGGAGAATTAACTGCAAAATTGGTTTGGGGACTGCCAGATCGCTGTAGATATCAATAAATAGTTTATGGTTATTGTCACCCAGGGGCAACATATTGAAAATAATCGTAATTTTACGACCTTTGTACACGGGCACAGTTAACTCGATCGTGTAAGGTGTATGCAGAGTTAACTCCGCCTCAACTACTGGCTGTCTCCACATTCTGAGGATATTTACCGAAGGGTTGAGAGTAGTTTTAAACTTAACCTTACCACCACTAGTGGTTTCTTCAAATTCACTGACATTGCCAACTTTTAGACCTTTGAGGCTGACATTGTGGACTAGCTCTAAGTGCTTTAAGTTAAGTAAATGATAGACCTGACATAGATATGGAACTGGTAAGATATACTCTTGAGAGATCTTGTGATATTTCTTGAGTCGCAGCATTAGCTCCTCAGTCCGGTGGAGATAACCTGCATGTGGCGGAGTCACCGAAGAGAGCCGATAGTACTTAAGCGTACTCATACTCTTGACATTCAAACTTTCGATTTCCAGATTTGCGATCGTCATGGGTAAATCTCCGTAAGGTCGTGATTAGTGATGGTTTGGGAGTAATAAGAAGGTAAGTTCCCAAGCTGGAGGGGTATTATTTCGCTGCAAAACACATCTACCTATTAGTAGATTATTAATTTGCGAACCCCTGAGCATCAATGTGAAAAATTAGATCCAGATCCGCATCACCGTTACAGTTGGAACGATGTTACTGGCAATGCACTAGCGGAAAAGAGTAGCATCGAGTATTGGTTACCACTCGAAATCGGTCAGTCGTGTTGGTCTGCTGTAAAATAAAAGGAGGTGGGATTTTACCGCACCCCCCTGTAAAGAGCTATTGTGGACAGATCGATATCTGTCAAAAAGCCAATGCTCGTTTTGAGCGGCGATGGTGAAAAGTTTGAGCAAGCTGAGTTGCCAACGCGATTAGGTTTTAGTAGTGACTAAATCGAGTTCGGGAGCGTCCTCAGTACTACTACCATTGTTGTTGTCTCGATCGAATCGTGTTTTCGAGACAGCAATTGCAAATACTAGCAACCCAAAGATCGGCTTTGCCAAGACATCAGCGATCGTGTATCCTACTTGTACACCAACGGTGGCTGTCGTACCGGAGATCCCAAATACAGGTAGTAAATAGGCAATCGGGTAAGCACCCCAGGAAAACAACAGTAGTAGGCGCATGTTGCTAATTAGCGATTTAACATCAGCAGGCTGACGTTCGATCGATCTTGATAATTCGACCCACAAAACATAAATAATGTAAGCGAACGGAACAGTGCTAACTGCGCCCCAAATCAGCCGAGTTTTGATAACTTGTGAGATCTCACCAGGATAGCCAGTAACAATCATCAAGATCGAAGCAACGACTAATTTGACGATGAGCGATCGTGAATCTTTACCCGGCAATGCCAGTACAGCGACAGTTTCAACTAACAGCAGTGGTACCGTTAGCAACCAATCAACATAACGATAGGCATCGTTAAACGGTGCGCCGGTGAGTGTATAGACACCGTTTTGGAGACTATACGCTTCATCCCAGCTATTAAAGATTCGGTAATAGTGGTAGCCAGCAATACTCACAACAATCGCTGAAACTAGCAATGCCATCCGATATTTTTCGCCTACTTGTGCTTGAGCATTCAAGAAGAACAAAGTAGCGGAAAACATTGCGGCGATCGCAAAGGAAAAGGAATTGTAAACTAAATTATATTGGCTGGGAGTCAACGACTGAACTGTTGATGCCCGAGCGGGAAGATCTTCTGTTGCAAAGATCGCTCCCAGTAGATGAAAGTCTGATAGCAAAGTAGCTGCGATCACGATTTTAGTCTCCAAAGGATTAGTTCAAAGCTTAAACAAATTGCAGATAAGTTAGTAAGCTGGCGAATCCTTGTTCGAGCTAATGTCGATCTAGAGAAAACCTGAGTTAGCCAGTTTTCTCTAGATCTAGACTAAATTGAGACCTGGCTGGAGATCGATCGGATTGAATCGACTGATGGTACACAGTTTGGATCGACCTAGCGAACTACTGTGTTGGTGACAGTCTGCATGATGTTGTAAAAATGTAATACGCCTTGACCGGAGAAGTACTCAGTCAATAGAGCAGCTACGAATCCGAGCATTGCAAAGCGACCATTCCAGATCTCAGCTTGAGGCGTAAAACCCCACCGCCATTCGTTACGATCGACTATAGGAGCAATTTTGGTAGGAGTAGGAGAAGAAGTTGCCATGATATTTATTCCATTTGGTAAGATAAGGACTAGATAGATGGTCAAAAGTAAGGATTGCTGACCCGGGTAAGGGGTTTGAGTATCATTACTTGTGTTGCTTGTTCCACCTGTCTATACAAATCTTATCATCGAGCTTTAGCTCAGGATATCTCTCATGTGGATGATATCTTAACAAATTTCTACAATCAATAGACTTCCGGGTAATGGGGGTAATGGGTAATGGGTAATGGGGGATAGCTTTAGGCTTTAGGCTTTAGGCTTTAGGCTTTAGGCTTTAGGGGGTAGGGATTAGGCTTTAGGCTGTGCGATCCAAGTTTTGAGATATTGATGATAATTACCCATCACCCACTTGTACTGAGCAGAGCCGAAGTATTTTACCCATTACCCATTACCCCTAATCCGACTGATGCGCGGGGAGACGCACATTGAACAGACTGCCTTGACCGGGGGTAGAAGTGACGGTGACTGTGCCAGAGTGGGTGGTAACGATCCGGGCGACTAGGTGTAATCCTAGCCCGCTACCGGCTTGGCGATGTTTGCCCGTCTGAAACCGTTCAAAAATTGTCTGTTGTTCTTCTGGGGACATGCCTAGCCCGGTATCGCGGACATCGATGATGACCCAACCATTCATGGCGACGGCATCATCAATCTGAGCGGGTTCAAAACCAAGTTTGAGTTCGACATTGCCAGCGTCGGTAAATTTCAGTCCATTACCGACCAAATTGGTGACCGCGCGACGAATTTCTTGACAGTCGCCCAGGACTTTGAGGGACTCAGGTGCGGGGAGATCGCTAACCGCAGTCAGCTCGATCGATTTGTAGTGAGCTAGGGGTCGGAGTTCTTCGATGACGGCTTGCATGATTTCCCACATGTTGCACTTAGTCACGGTCAGGGCTTTGTTGCCGGACTCATAGCGATTGACTTCGAGGAGGGTATTAACGAGTTCGAGCAGATTGTGATTGCTGCGACTCATGGCATCTAGAGCCTCATGCATCGCCGCAGATAGCGGGCAAAAGGCATCTTGCTCGAATAGCTTGAACATGATATTTGCGGCGACTAATGGCGTTCGCAAGTCATGGGTGAGGTGAGAGATGAAGTCTTCGCGCTGAAGGTTTTGGGTCTCAATCTGTTCGCGCTGTTGTTCGAGGTCGCGGTTTTGTTGGAGCAGCAATTCGTTAGTTACTTTGAGCTGCTGGCTGGCTGCGAGGGCTTCGCGTTCGGCGCGATCGAGTCTGATCGCATTGCGGAGGATTTGGGCAAGATTGGCGGGGGTAATCTGGGATTTGGGCAGATAATCTGTAGCACCGGCTTTCATCAGATCGACGGCAATCCGTTCGTCACCTTGTCCGGTGAGGACTACTAAAGGATGTTGGACATCGAGTTTGATGGCAGATTGCACCAGTGCTAGACCATTCTGGTCGGGGAGTCCGTAGTCTACAAAGGTACAGTCATATAAGTTTTGTTCGAGTAAGGCGATCGCTTCGGCGCAATTTGTAGCTTCGGTGACACTCACCCCCATTCCCGATTTGATCAGGGCGCGTCTGACCGACATCCGATCGACTTCATCATCATCGACGATTAAAATTTGGAGAGATTCTTCCATGCCATCAGAGTGTGTGGGGTCGGGGAGATCGGACGATCGATCGCGATCGATGTCCTCCTGTTCAAGGTACCGCATCCCGATCGGGTGTGGCAATATATACAGATATTTGAGGTTGGTAAGTGTACGGTCGAAATACTCATATTTTGCACCAGTAGATAAGAACTGATGAAATCTCCTCAAAACATACTCCTAAGTCCTAAAACTATCCACTATTCACTATCCACTATCCACTTTCTTGACACAATACTCAGACCGATCGATTCAGGTCATCTCGCAGAGTGTCCAATACTTGTTGAGCGTGACCATTAGCTCGACAAAGATACTAAAGGTGACGGGCTTGAGAATATAACCAGCAACATTGAGATCGTATGCTTGCACCCGATCGCGTTCTTCATTAGAGGTCGTCAATACGACTACTGGGATATGTCTAATCGTGGGGTCTGCACGTAGTTCCTGCAAAAATTCTAGCCCGTTCATTTTGGGCATATTTAGATCTAATAAGATCAAGCGACGCTCGGGAGGAATTAGAGAGGGCTGTGCTGGAGTGTCCCGTAACATAGCGAGAGCTTCGATGCCATTACCAGCCAAATACAGGGGATTAGTAATATTACCTTTTTTAAACGCGCGCTTCACGGTCATAATGTCTACTTCATCATCTTCGACTAGCAATATATTCAACATTAAATCTTCAATCATTTTTCCTGACTTGTATTGTTCTCCCGATCGATAACTGGCTGCTTGAGCCAGGTGAATCGGAAGATTGCCCCTTTGCCAGCTAACGATTGTAACTCAATTTTGCCCCCTTCAGCAGTAACGATTTTTTTGACAATCGCCAGCCCTGCTCCCACATTTTCTTGGATATCGCGAGCTTTGAGGGTTTGAAAGATCGTGTAAATTCTGGTTTGATATTGGGGTTCGATGCCGTCCCCATCATCAGAGATCGCAAATTCATAGCGATCTCCAAGATCTTGTGCTGATATCTCGATTATACCAATTTTGCTAGGGTGGTGGCGGATCGCGTTGTCGATTAGGTGACTGAAGACTTGTTCGAGGGGCTGCCGGCGGGCGACCAATATCGGCATCGGTGTGGTGATGTCGATCCTCAAGGTATCGGGAGGCGCAAGCATGTCGATTACTTTGGTGAGGAGACGTTGGACATCCACAGTGCTAACTGGGGTATTGATGCGACCGACCCGCGAATATTCGAGCAGACTGTTGAGCAGGGCTTGCATCCGGTAGACACGGCGACGGAGCAAGTGCATCTGAGCGCGGGTTTCGGGTGAGATGTGCTCGTCGAGGTCTTCTTCGATCCACTCTGAGAGACTGGCAACCGCCCGCAAGGGGGCTTTGAGGTCGTGAGAGGTAATATAGGCAAACTGATCGAGTTCTTGGTTGCTATGGCTCAAAGAGCGGTTGCTAGCGATCAATGAATCGTTGAGTTCGGCCATTTCGATGGCTTTTGCTGCTAGTTGGGCGGCGGATTGTTGGCGAGAGCTGATGTCGCGAAAGATCGCAATCCGATCGTCATCTAGCTCGATATTATTCATCGAGATTTCGAGCGGAAACAGTTCCCCATTTTTGCGCTGTCCCATCGCCTGTAAGATTTGACCGGTGGGAGTGATTTGGGAAGGGGCGGAGGGCAAGCAAAATTGGAGCTTTTTGGTAGCTTCATCTTCTTGAGACAACAGTCGTTGCCATTCCCAGCCGATGACTTCATCTACGGTGTAGCCAAACATTCTTTCGGCGGCGGGGTTGAAGGTTTCGATTTGCCCGTGGGGATTGACGACGATCGCCCCATCGACGATATTTGAGACGATCGCCTCAAGTAAACCACGACTTTCCCGGAGACTGATTTCGCGCTCGCGCAGTTCTTTGGATAGATCTCGGAGCAGCCTGATGGTGAGCACAGTGCCGAGCAGACTCAAGGCAATGCCGTACCACATGGCTGTAATGTTAAAATCTTGTTGGTCTTTGAGTGTATTATTGCGAATCTTTAGCAGACGACGTTCTTCGGCTTCAAAGTTGGCGACGATCGTCCGAAAACGAGCCATTACTTGCTGGCCTGCGAGGAGACTATCGACATCGATTCGATTGGCTTGGAGATTTCTTTTGTCCACCTGTCGGATCGCATTTTCAAGACGGGCTAATCGCAACTGAGCCATCTGACCGAGCAGTTTTGCTTGCTGTTGCTGCGAGGGATTATCGGATACAAGCTGCTCTAGCTGTTGGATATCGGCATCGATCTTGGCGAGACCGACTTGGTAGGCTTCGAGAAAGATCGGTTGCTTGCTGATGTAGTAGCCCCGCACGCCGGTCTCGGCATTGAGCAGGCTAATCAGGGTGCTTTGGCTTTTGGCTAAGACTTGATTGGTATGTTCCACCTCCGCCTGGGCTTCGACCATCTGTTGGCGGAGCAGAGAATAGGTCATCACCGATCCGATTAAACAAGCTAATGGAATGGCGATAACTACCGTCCCCCGATGTTCGATGGGCAGTTTATACCAATGATTTCTTAGCTTTTGCCAAACAGATTTCATGAACTGTTATCGATAAAACAACTGATGTAGTTGAAAAGGTACGAGCGGTAGAGTTTAGTCATTAAGCAGCCGAGAGTGCTGGATGTGGAGGTGTCAACCAAGTAAACCGCAGATTGGTTGCCGAGCCTGGTGTTGAGGATAGCTCAACTTTACCGCCTTCACTTTCGACAATCTTTTTGACAATCGTCAATCCGACCCCAGCACGCTGAGTTTTTGGACCCAATGTATTGAAAATCCCAAACACAAACTCGTGCTGTGCTGGGGGAATCCCTGGCCCATCGTCGGCAACGGTGAACTCATAGCCATCATCAGTGAGTGGATGTCCGCTGATGTGGATATGACCATCGTCGCGATGATGATGCACAATCGCATTATCGATCAGATTGGTAAATACCTGCTGGAGAGACCACCGTTTGGTATCGAGAGTAGGTAGATCGTCATCGACTTCGATCGTCAAGCCAGCGGGTGGTGCCAACAAATCAATAATTTCGGCAACCAATTCTACTACAATTACTCGTTCGTTACCAACTTCCATTCGACTGATGCGCGAATATGCCAATAAGCCATCGATGAGGGCTTCCATCCGAGCGACACGCGATCGCAACAGTTGGAGCTGGTGGCTGCCTTCTGCTGCAAGTTCATCCGTCAGATCGTCTTCGATCCACTGTGAGAGATTGGTGACTGCGCGCAGCGGTGCCCGGAGATCGTGAGAGATCGTATAGGTGAATTGGTCGATTTCCCGATCGCGGCGATCGACTAGCTCGCTCGATTGTGTCAATAATAGCTGAAGTTGGGAAATTTCGGTCGCTTGCGATCGAATCTCTGATTCGGCGGTTTTGAGATCGTCAATATCAGTGTGAAAGCCGATCCATTTTTGGACAGTGCCGTCGAGATTGAAGATTGGCAAGCCATGTACGCTCATCCAGCGATAGCCACCTGTCCGATGGCGCAACCGATACTCGACGGCAAACATCGGGGATGCCGCGATATGCAATGCTGTTGCCCGATCGATCTCCGCCTGCCAAGCTAGCCTGACTCGATCGCGATCTTCGGGATGAACCGCATCCAGCCAGCCCCACCCCTGCATCGATTTGAGCGTCTGTCCGGTGAAAGCCGACCAGTGGGGGCTGTCTGCCTGAAATTCGCCAGTAGCGTCAGTCTCCCAGATGATTTCGGCAACCCCTTGCATGAGGGTCTGATATCGATCGATCGAGTCGGGTGCGGTCGGGACGCGATTAACTGAGTCTTCTTCAGGAAGTGATTCCGAGCCATCATTGTCCTGCTGAAAAAATGAGTTATTCTTGTAGTTAGCTTGCATTTAATTATAACCGGGTGAAAACCGGGGATTTATTCGGGCTGTAGTCGCCGCTACAGTAAACTATTAAATATTCTTGATGTCCGCATCTTCTTTTTAAAGGTTGTTTAGTTATGAGTGATATCCGGGTAGTTTTAATTGAAGATCACGACGTTGTGCGGATCGGACTGCGAACTGTATTGCAGATTCAAGAGGGAATTCAAGTCGCTGGCGAGGCTACTAATGGCCCTCAAGGTTTGACATTATTACAAACAACTCCAGTAGATGTTGCCTTAGTAGATGTAGGTTTACCGGGCATGGATGGGATCGAATTGACCCAACAATTTCGGAAATTCCAACAAGAACATCCAACATCAACCACCAAAATTATCATGTTGACGATGTTGGGAACAGAAGATACTGTCCTGGCATCTTTTGCTGCGGGAGCCGATTCTTACTGTATGAAAGATATCGGGATCGAACAACTGATCGAAGCAATCAAGATGACACATACTGGTAATGCCTGGATCGATCCAGCGGTGGCGAGTATCGTCCTCCGCCAAGTGCGATCGAGTATTACCAAGCCGACGAGTCAGAAGCAGACGATCGAGATTAGGTCGCTAGAGCCTGAGTACGAGCAGGTACTAGCCTCAGATCCAGTCACCGAACGCGAACGCGAAGTCCTCGAACTGATGGTGGCTGGTTGTACGAATGTGGCGATCGCGGAGCGGTTATTTATCACGGTGGGTACGGTGAAAACCCATGTGCGGAATATCCTGGCGAAGCTGTGTGCTGATGACCGGACGGAGGCGGCGGTGAGGGCATTGCGATCGGGGATTATTAGTTAGGGGTTGGGTAATGGGTAATGGGTAATGGGTAATGGGTAATGGGTAATGGGTTAGTAATAAGCGGGGCGGTAGGCGTTATATATTTGTGGGTTGCGGTTTTTTCTGGTGGGGGCAGAACCCGGATCTGGGGGTACCGACCCCCAGCCCCCCCGTTGAAAGGCGGAACGCCGCCTCTCAAACTCTCCTGCGTATGGTTCGATTTGTGTGCTAGCGTGGTGCGGCATTCGCTCCACTCTAGATTTTAGCCAGTAGATGTAGGGTGGGCACTGCCCACCACAAGGGTTTGAGATTTTTATCTAGTAAGTATTTACACCCTTTTAAAACCCATTACCCATTACCCATTCCCCATTACCCATTACCCCTTACCCATTACCCCTTACCCCTTACCCATTCCCTAAACCTTCATATCCACCTTCAAATTAGGTAATCCCTCCAACTTTTCCACTGGTTGCACTTCCTCAACTAGGGGTGCAAACACGGTCAGACCGCCGGGAATGCACTCGACCTCGATCGGGGTCATGCCGATGACTTCACCGTCTAGAACGACCTTCTGAGGTGGTGTGGTGGTGACTTTGAACTTTTTCGCCCGCAGATAACCGACATCATCGCGCTGCGAGGCGATGCCGCGTAGAGTCGAGCTAAGTAAGTCAAAGGCGGTCGCGATCGCGACTAATGGCGTAGCAGCGGCGACAATTGTCAAATCGAGCATTCCATCATCGAAGATGACTCCCGACGATCCTTGCGCCAATATTGACGTAGCTGGAGCGGCATTCGCGATCGTGATCGCAGCGGCTGAAACTTCAATAATTTTATCTTCTAGTTCGATTTCGACTTCAAACTGATCCATACTCCTGACTTGCTTGAGTCCAGCTAAGATATAAGCCAGCATCCCCAGCCGATTTTTGGCATCGCGATCGGCTAGATCGACTGTCTCCGCTTCAAATCCAATTCCCGCGAGGAGTACCATCGGCAAGCCGTTACAGGTCGCCATATCGATCGTCTGAGTACTACCGGCAACGATCGCTTCACAAGCTTCGGGGATGGTAGTAGGCAGATCCAACGCATTGGCAAAAGCATTGGCAGTACCCCTGGAGATAATTCCCAGCGGAATCCCCGTCCCCATCAGCGCGGCGGCGACAGCGGAGAGGGTGCCATCGCCACCGGAGGCGATAATTGCTGCGGCACCACGCTCGATCGCGGCTTTTGCCAGTTCGCCCGGTTCGCAGTCCGCCGTAGTAATCACTACTTCGAGATCGATGGTGGGGCGGAGCATCGACTCGATTAT
Organism: Chroococcales cyanobacterium; assembly: GCA_038247275.1. GTDB lineage: Bacteria > Cyanobacteriota > Cyanobacteriia > Cyanobacteriales > Chamaesiphonaceae > Chamaesiphon. Next base: position 8,060 of record JBBRVB010000020.1, on the reverse strand, counting down.
TTCGAGATCTTGCTCGGGGTTGCCTTGTCCGGCAACGGGATTAAAAATCAGGCAAGCTTTACGTGTCATTGGGGTTATCCTCTGTGGGTGTAGGCGATGGTTCGGAAATCTTGTGGATGACCTCCAAAATTACTTGGGGGTCGGTTGCTTGCTTCATTACTTCAGCCTCCTCGTCATTGCGATTTTTGACATTAGGTAGATCGACCCGGAGTTCTTCCACCAATGAAATCAATTTAGCAATCTTTTGCTCGGTAATCAGATTGAGCTGAAGCATTAGATGCGATCGTTCTTCACTAACTTTTTCCTGACGATTTTCATAGACTAAGACTCCCGTAGAGATGAATAATGAAGCTAAATCCAACCACTGTTCGCGCAGATCGAATTCTGGAAAACTTGTGGGCAAAATTCCAATATCGACTAAATGACCGCAAATTTCCCAAATCGTAAAAAATCCAATTTGAAAATATAGAAATTCAGGTCTACCAAAAATACTAACGATTTTTTCTAAAACTTTTTGGGCGGTGGTTGCTTGTTCTTGGTAACGCTCCTGGTGACTGGTTATCGCTTCGACGTTTTTGACTATCTGCTCTGGAATCAGGACATCGAGATCGGTGCTGGTTTGAGTAATCGATGTGACGATCGAATCTCCATTTTCTAGCAGCGAAGACTTACCTACGACCGATCGAGTATCAATAATAATATTTTTATGACCGTTTTTCATCTGTGAGCAGGGGCGGAAGGACTAAAATTAATCGATTGGGTTGTCCGATACATCATCAGGTTTGATGAGAGCCAGGTGCCAATTCATCAGTTGCTGGATGGGCATTTTTTTGAATCACTTCCAAAATTGCTTGAGGGTTAATTGCTTGTTTCATCGCTTGGGCCTCTTCATCATTACGGTTTTTGACGTTGGGCAAATCTGTCCGCAGTTCTTCTATCAATGAAATCAATTTAGCGATCTTTTGCTCGGTAACAAGATTGAGTTGGAGTGCCAAACTAGATCGCTCTTCTGACATCTTTTCCTGATGGGCTTGGGCGATTAATACCTCTGTTGAAATTAGTAATGAAGCAATTTCTAGCCCATGCAAATGTAAATCGAACTGTGGAAAATTTTTGGCGATCAGATTGCGTTCGGCGAGGTTGGTGCAACCGATCCACACTGCAAAAAATCCAATCTGAAAGTACAGAAATCCCGGACGAGCGAGAAAACCAGCAATTTTGTTGAGAATTCGGCGATCTGCTGTGACATTCTGCGTTTGTCGCGCCTGATGGCTGGCGATCGTCTCGACGTTTTTGAGTACATGCTCGGGCAAGACTTCATTGACTTCGACAAATACATCTACATTTATATCTCCATGTGAAGCCTCAATATTCACGGATCGATCGTTTGAAGATCCGTTGTCTGGGATGGAGATATTTACAGATCGATCGTCCGAACCAGATTTGCTAACTTCAACAGAATTATTATTTTTCATATCGGGGTAAAAGGATCGAATTCATGAATGAGTAGAGACAATTCATCGATTGGCTCTACTCATTAGCTGTCAACTGTCTGTTTGGTGCAACACACGCACTCCGGCGTTGGCGTTGGCGTAGCCTGCCGTAGGTACAGCCGCTCGGAACGAGTTATGCAACTGTCAACTGTCAACTGTCAACTGTCAACTGACTCCCGTAACCACACCGAAACAGAGCCGCCATTGCAGCGAAACTCTGCCCAACCGTCATCATTGGTGACGATCGATTCTTTGACGTGTTCGGTAATATCTATATAGGTGCAATTCGGGTGGCCGATTTCCATCCATTTGCTGCCGCCTTCACTGTTGGTGAGGACTACAGCCATCCCACCTGGATGTTCGTCATCGCCAATCCGCGTCCACCCGATCGTATTGGGATGGTCGAAATAATCGCGTTGCTCGCCGTAGGCATAGTTTTGACGGGCGTACAGGAATTTGTCAAGTAGGAATTGATGAGTGTCCATCCAGATTTCATATTCATTACCATCTTTGCGATCTTTATAGTGCGCGCCATAATAGTCACCATAAAAAATACACGGATACCCAGCTTCTCTTAGTAAGATCAAAGCGTAGGCGAGGGGTTTAAACCACGATTCGACGATCGATTCGAGGGACTGAAGCGGCTGAGAGTCATGATTTTCGACCAGGGTAACAGCGAGGGCGGGCTGCTGCTGTACCAAGGTATTATCAAAAATCTTGGTCATGTCATAGTCTTCACCACCTTGACTGGCAACGTGGAAATTGTAATGCAGGGGTGCATCGAATAGTTGGACTTTGCCCTGAGTAATTTCGATGAAATTGTGGAGGGCTTCGACTTCATAAGACCAGTATTCGCCCACCGCAAACAAATCGCGCTTGGCATATTGGCGCACATGCTCCAACCACTGCTGAAAGAACTCTGCCGAGACATGCTTGACAGCATCAAATCTAAACCCATCGACATTGGTGGTGTCACAGATCCACTCGCCCCAGTACTTGAGTTCATTGACGACTTCGGGATTTTCCATATCCAGATCGCAACCCATCAAGTAATCAAAATTACCCTTTTCTTGGTCTACATTGTCGTCAAATGACTTACCTTTGAGTAGATAGACTGCGGACTTACTCCCGTCGTTGGCATCATAATCGATCGCGTCAAAGTGCCACCAGTGCCATTCCATCTGGGAATATTTGCCACCTCTCCCTGGGAATGTAAAGTGCGTCCAAGCTTTGATTGTTTTGTACTCACCCACTGTCTCATTGCGATCGTCCATTGCAAATGGAGTCGCTTTGACCTCTTCGACTTCATCTGCACCCATTTTGTGATTGAACACCACATCGGCATAGTTCTGGATACCGGCCGCTTGAGCGATTTTAATCGCGTTGACGTATTCATCCTTGGTACCGTACTTTGTCCGCACCGAACCCTTCTGATCGAACTCGCCCAAATCGAAGATGTCATAGACACCATAGCCGACATCCATGCCACCACCAGTTCCTTTGTAGGCAGGTGGCAACCACAGGGATGTAATCCCAGCCGCAGCTAGGTCTTTAGCTTTTTCCGCTACTTGATTCCAGAGACTGCCGTCTTCTGGAGAGTACCAGTGAAAGTACTGCATCATTACACCGTTAGGGTCAGACATGATTGATTATTTATGCGGATGTTTTAATTAGTAAAGTCAACTAATCGATCGAGTTGCTTTATTTTAATTGTCGCTGGCGCAATAATGGTTTGTCTATCTGGCATTGGGGACATTTGTCGATCGCAAGCGTACTAAGTAACCTCTATCGATCGACAGATTTAAATCTAATCATTATCTATCTAAAGAAAGATAATTCAACTAACTAATTTAGATTAGATAGTGACTCAGAGCGAACGATTTGGCTATTGAATCAGATCTAACCACAAATAAATTACCGAAGATCGATTACCAAAGCGCAGGCGATGCTAATGAAACCCGATCGCTCCCTCGACAGGTGAGCCAATCCAACTCACAACTTATATAGATATTAATCTCTATCGATAGAAATAGATTAATACTAACTAATTTTTGATTCAAGTATGTCGATTGAGTGATGCTTTATTAAGGTATTTAGACTAAAAATGAGAATGTAGAAACTTTTCAGCTAAATAAAAATATGAACTTAATTCCAATAGCGATCGTCGCTAATTTGAGACGCTACTTAGTTCGATCGATTTGTGGGTTGGCGATCGCCTTATCAGTATGGCAGGGGCTATCTTTTGGATTCGATACTACTTTGGCAGCGTCCGCGATCGGTGATAACCGAGCAACTGTCATCAAGCAAATAGCAGCAAAAGAAAACTTAGCAACATACACAGCCGAGTCAGAGATGGATAATAGCAACAATCCCGCTCAATCGCTGTTGGAAACTGCCGAAACTGGTGTCAAGATCGATGCTAACAAAGCCGAAAAAGCTAGCGGTGATACCCCAGATATTGTTAAAGACAATGCAGATCGCAACTCTGAGCAAGCCGAAAGCTTCTCAGAAAATGTCACCAAAAATATCAAAAAAGCCTTTGGCTCTTAATAGCGATCGATTGGTAATTTGCTCTTTCGGCTGTCACCAACCTACGATTGAGCAAATCGCCGCCAAACTTGCCACAACGGACATTTAATCATTTTTACCACAGCTAGATCGAATCGATCGCAGCGTCATTTTAGACAATTACGAATCATGAATCCTCACAATATACCGATGCGCTTCCAAAACATTACCCTATTTCTAACTTTAATTAGTACCACCATCATCACGACGACCATGAAAGTCGTCGCCCTCCCCGCACCTGAAACCGTTGCGCCCACCGTCCAAACCGTACCCATGAATCGACCGGAAATCGCTCAAGCAAATTTGAGCGATGTCAGTACGAGCTGGGCGGAACCATTTATCAGAGTTTTAGTCGATCGCAATATCATCGTGGGCTATCCTGATGGCACCTACCGCCCCGACCAACCGATTACCAGAGCCGAATTTGCCGCCCTCCTCACCAAAGCCTTCGACCTCCAGCCAATTCGGGAATCGCGAACTTTTCAAGATGTTCCCCCAAATTATTGGGCAGCAGCCGCCATCGAAAAAGCCTACCGCGCCGGATTCCTAGCTGGTTATCCCAACAATACCTTCGGTCCTAATCAAAACATTATTCGGATCGAATCATTGGTGGCATTGGTCAACGGTAGCAAATTGCAACCCGATGGCAGCACCGCTAGCCTCATCGACGAGCTATATTCAGACTCGGCTCTGATCCCTAGTTATGGTCGAGACGCAATCATCGCCGCCACCCAAAAATGCGTCTCCGTCAGCGTCAGCTATCCCACCGACAGAACCTACAATCCCACCCGGATTGCGACCCGCGCCGATGTCGCCGCTTCCCTCCACCAAATTTTAGTCGCATCCGGTAGACTGCCCGCTTTAGCAGCCGATAGCCCCGCCCAGAAATACATCGTCAGTTGTGGTACCGCGCCACCAGTTGCCAACATCACCGAAAGCGACTTACTCGATCGGACGAGCATCGGCACGGCTCCAGGGATCATCGTCTCTAGCGGTCGCAAACCCCGCAACGCCCCCGCTGGTGGGATTACAACCCCAACCGCATTTGGAGCCAACTGGGGCGATGTATTTGTCGGTGCTGGCTATCAGGACAATTTACCAGTCGCGATCGCGCCCAATGGCACCACCAACAATACGGTTTACGGTGGGGGGATCGGTTTGGGTGATTCCCAGAGTTTCGTCGGTTTAGAAGCCTCCTATACCTCTGCTGGTACCAGTATCGGCGAGCGCGGCGGGTTTAATTTCAAGCTTCACAAACAACTCGGCGATAATCTCTCGATCGCTGGTGGCTGGGAAAATGCCATTCGCAATGGTTACACCACTGCCAACGATCCCGGCGATACTTACTATGGAGCGATTACAGGCATCTTACCCGTTGGCGAAACCAGTAATTTCACCGCCACAGTTGGCGCAGGTAGCGGTCGCTTCCGTACCTATAACGACTTAATTGCAGACAATAATAATGTGAATATTTTCGGCAGTCTCGGCTTCCGCTTCTCCGAAAATATTGCGATAGCTGCTGATTACAACGGTCGCAATTTTAGCGTCGGCTTACCCATCACTGTCAAACTCGGCGACACGATCGGTTTCCAAGTTACTCCCGCCCTATTAAATATCGCTGGCGACCAAAATACCGGTTCCAGCAGCCGTTTCGGGCTTGGTGGCGGTATTGGTATTCACTTCTAAGTCATGGGAGCTACAGCGGAGATCCTGACCCCACCCCAGCCCTCCCCCGATCGAGCGGAGGGAGCAAGAAAGCCCCTCCTTTATAAGGGGGGGTTGGGGGGGGTAATTCAACCTCAAACGAAGTCCAGCCGACTTGTATCTACACCGTAGCTCGATCCAGGGGGTTGGGAGGGTGAAGATCTTCGCCTAAGTCATTTCGCTATCTTAAAAACCCAATCAAAACCCATCAACACATGAACATCCCAAATTTCTCCCGTGCCGCAATTTCGACTATTGCCATTATCCTACTGACCAATAATACTCCAGCTCAAGCCCAACAATTTGTAGATATTGTCGGTAACCCTCCCTATGGCTCCGATCCAGTCAACGGCGTGATCGGTAGCGGTGCAACTCCAGGTTACTACACCAAAGTGACCTTCGCCGATGGTGTCCAAGATCGTATCAGAGCCGTCAGTGCCAACCTCACCGCCGCCAGTATCAGTGGGACTCAGGCTGTCGGGACAAATACGATCGATGTCGAGCCAGCAGTGGCGGAAACTGCTCTAGCTGTGATTAATTCACCCCTCAACTCCAATCCGCCCGAGCGCGACACGTTAGCGATTGCTTTGGGCGGTGGTATCCCAGCTCAACAGCTTGCCCAATCGATGGTTGGACTGCGTGGTGGGGATGGCTCGATCGATCCAGTGATTCTCAATGGCGCGGTGAGTGCGTACAATAACTACATCAAATCGCTAATTAATATCCCTCAAATCACCCAACGACCTAATTCTGAGCTAGATAGTTATCTCAGAAGCCTCCCACCCGGTCAAAAAGCCGCACAGGTACTACTAGGTAAGTTGGTCACCGCCGCTCGGTAGAGCTAGTTTACTAATCATCTCCCTACCTGACTTGCAGACAGATTTGTTTGCAAGTCATTTTTGTGTGGACACTGGGACGATCTGCCGATCTCGATCGCGACATGATGCTTTTAGGACAGATTAGGGCAACCTAAGTAGGTAAATCTCATCAAATCTACGATCGGTTAGAGTAAAAATCTCACCGCCAAGGTCTGCTATACCAGGATTAGGCTCCAAGTCAATCCTACTGGTCATCCACCTCACCATCGATCGGCTCTGAATTGATTTAGCACTTTTAACAACGAACATAAGGACATTAAAAGTATGACTGGTGTAACATTTTCACCTAACTTGACTCAGGTTCGAGTCTTGAAATCAACAGAGTCAGATTGGCAAAAGTGCCTAAACAATCTGCCTTATGATTTCTATCATTTGCCAGGATATCTAGAACTAGAAGCCGAACGATACCATGCAACGGCTGAAGCAATCGTCATCAAAAATGGGGCAGAAGTATTTTTTTTACCGTATTTAATCCGCGATTGCGATCTAATTAGTAATTTCAGTTTAGCTAGTCGCGATCGAATTTGTGACATTATTTCACCTTATGGTTATCCCGGCATGTTAGTTAGTGCCGCTGGTCAAAATCCAAGATTTATCAAACAATGTTTACAGGCGATCTCTGCACATTGGCAATCGAGAAATATTTGCTCGGCATTTTTGAGACTGCATCCAATCCTGAATAGTTATCTCGATCGGCCGCTAGACAATCTACCTGACTTTGATAACGCGATCGACGCAAACATGGGACTCCAGCACCGTGGTGACGTGGTTGTTTGCGACTTAACCAGCGACCTTGAAGAGATTCGGAAGCAGATTAGATCCAGTCACCGGACTAAAATTAATAAACTAACGCGATTGGGCTTCGTGGCAAAAATGGTACCAATCGATCGATATTTAGATTTATTTATCGATATTTATCGCGAGACGATGGATCGAGTCAATGCAAATAAAAGTTATTACTTTACGAAGGATTACTTCGAGCGATTCTGCCAAGTTTTGGGTGATGGCGTGCAGATCTGTGTAGTTGAAATCGATGGCAAAATTATTGCAGCTAGTCTGATTACTGAATTTAGCGGCATCGTCCAATACCACCTCGGTGGGACGCGAACTGAATTTTTGCCCTACTCACCGACGACAATTGTCTTCGATTATGTAATTAAATGGGCAAAACACCGCAATAATCACTACTTCAATTTAGGTGGTGGACTCAGTGGCGATCGAGATTCACTATATCACTTCAAAGCTGGCTTCTCTGACCAGACCAAATCTTTTGTCACGCTGGAAACGATCGCTTTTGAAAATCTGCTTCATCCTGAACTTCCTCGCCAAAATAAGTGAGCATTAAATTTTTAATGCTGTAATTGCTTCGTTCTGGCTCTAATAAATATTGAGCGATGGCTGTATCGAAATCCGTATT
>JBBRVB010000019.1:0-22158 GCA_038247275.1 Chroococcales cyanobacterium | reverse complement strand
CAAGTCAGTGAAGCGATGGAGCCGAGAAAGTGCCGCAACGAGGGGAAATCCGAACTCAGAGCGATGAAAAGTCCACTTTTCAGGAATTGGGCGTTGACAGACGATCGTGCTGTAGCGGGCATAATGCACCTCACCCAGACGCTCCAACCATTCGCGCATCGTTTGGTGGAGTCCGCCTAAGAGTTCGATATGTTCTACATGCAGGAGCACTTTTTTCGCTGCTGCTAGTTTGACGATTTCGGTAGCTTCTAAAAGATCCAGCGCGAGGGGATACTCGACAATGGTATGCTTGCCTGCGGCGATCGCGGCACGGACGATCGCGCTATGGTTGGTATTAATTGTTGCTACTAGTACTAGATCGATGTCGGGCATCTGCACTAAGGTTTGCCAGTCATCGATCGCTTGGATATCACAGCTCAGAGCAAATTCCGCAGTGCGTTCGGGATTGCGCCCAGAAACAGCAACTAATTGAGTGCGATTTTCGGCAATGAAGCTTTGGGCGCGGATCTTGGCTGCAAATCCCGTGCCTACAATTCCAACTCGGAGTGGGAGATTAATTTCTCCGTAACTAGCGATTTTAGACATAAGATTTTTTAATATTAGAAAGCGATCGAACCACTGCCCAAATAGCTGGCTAGAAAATATTATAACTGCTCTCCCAGTCTAGTATTCAACCCGATTTAGAGCGATTTTTAGTAGCAGTACAAGGCGATCAACAATGGATTACAGCCATTCGTCAAGCTCTTAGCTGTCGCCGAGATATAAGTAATTAGGATGAGTTCTCGCGATTTGATTACGAATACCATTCGACTTTAGGAGGACTTATAGATACAGATGGTGAGGTTTTCCCTTAGTATTCAGATAGAGATGAAAACTCAGGCGATTTGCTCGGCAATCCGATCGATCGCCTGACTAGACATACATTTATCCGAATCCGCCATTTTTAAGCGAAATAGAGAGGAATTAATCTGACATGGCAACCTATAAAGTTACCTTAATCAACGAAGCTGAGAATCTGAACACTACTATCGATGTAGCTGACGACACTTACATTTTAGACGCAGCCGAAGAGCAAGGCATCGACTTACCTTATTCTTGCCGTGCGGGTGCTTGTTCTACCTGTGCTGGTAAAATCACCGCTGGAGAAATCGATCAATCCGATCAGTCTTTCTTAGATGATGACCAAATCGAAGCAGGTTATGTCCTAACTTGTGTGGCTTATCCTAAGTCCGACTGCACCATCATGACTCACCAAGAAGAACAACTCTACTAAGATATCGATCTAGATCGATTGATAGTTTAGGAGTGCGGAATTATGTTAATTCCTCGCTCCTATCTTTTTTGATAAAAATAGATCGCGCCTGCTATCTCTTAGCTTTCAAAAAAGTAATTTCTTGCTGAATATTGCCACGAGCGATCGATTCCAGCTCATCAAAAAGTAGGTCTGTACAATAGAGCCGATCGCGACCTAGAAAGCTTTCCAAAACTTGGATACGTCCGGCTCGATAAGCAGTATCCGCAACCCAACTATATTCCTGATGAATTGCTTGTTGATAAGCTTGATATCGAACTGGATTCGCACCGAGAATTACTAAATCTGCATCTAAAAAAATAGATCGATCGCGATCGCGCGGATCGATTTGATGTCCTTGTGTTGCTAAAATAAGCTGCTGGACGCGATCGATTGTCGCGATCGATTCACCGAGGCAAATGAGCAATTCTTTGGCAGCTTCCGCACTTTTAGCTTCATTATCTGAAGCTTTTGGATCGTAAACAAAATCGTGAAACCAGGCAGCCAGATAGACAGAGCGGGGATTTTGCAAATCATTGAATCGATCGATTGTCGTTAGTACGCTATCGATATGATTGAGATTGTGATAATAACGCTCTGGCTGAGTATAAGCATTAACTAATCGATTGAATACTCGATCGCATCCTACTTCAAAGTCGGCACCAGTTGAAACCTCACTGTAAAATTGTCGCCACCTTCGATCCAGTCGATTAAGATTAAAGCTGTTCATCAATTATTAATTACAAAGCGCAGGTGATTTGAGCAACTGCCTAAAAACTTCGCTGTCAACTGTCAACTGTCAACTGTTAATTAATCAGTGTCTTACTAATTAAAAAAGGTGCAATATCTGGTAAACCGAGGACATGTTCGACCTTGCCTGTAGCGATCGCGAGTTTCGACATCCCAAAAATCAGACAACTGTGCTCATCTTGAGCGATAGTAGTACCGCCGGCTGTCGCGATCGCTTCAGTGCCAATTGTGCCATCTGCACCCATGCCAGTGAGCAAAATACTGGCACTCGCACTACCATAAATGCGGGCTACAGATTTAAATAATGTATCGATCGAGGGACAGGTTCCGGTCGCTGTCGTAAAATTACTATAGATAAATTTGCCTTGAGCATCAAATTCTAAATGTGCTCGTTCTGGCGCGAAATAAACTGTTCGAGGTGCCGGAATTTCGCCCATCTGAGCAATTTTTACAAGTAATTGTGAGTCTTCTTTTAACCAACTAACTAGCCCGGGTAAGAAGCCATCGCCAATCTGTTGAGCGCAAATTATTGGTACGGGGAAGTCTGGGGGGAGCGCGGTAATAATTTTGTGAATGGCTTGGGGGCCGCCGGTAGATGCCCCGATGGCGATCGCGCGGAGCAGATGTGGTCGATCGAGACTACCACTGAGATCGGGGTTTAAGTCTGAGCTGAGAGTTCTCGCCTTCACAGTTACCTGCGAGAGCATCTCGATCTTGGCAAGCAGTCGGTGTTTGACACTCTCGTATTCGGTGTAGTCACCACTTGTCGGTTTCGGGAAAATATCGACAGCACCGGCTTGGAGGAGTCCAAAAATATTTTTGGTATCATCTTCTTGAACTGAGTTACTAATGACTAGAATTGGTCGTGGAAACCTTGCCATTACTTCCTTGGTGAGTTCCATCCCATCGATCGGGGCCATGTGCAAATCGGTACAAATCACCTGGGGATTGACTTGGGGGATTAACTCTAAAGCCTCTCGACCATTTCGCGCCGTACCGACGATTTCTACTTCTGGGCTATCTCTTAATAAGCGTTGGAGCAATTCGAGCGCAATTAATGAATCTTCGACTAGGAGGACTTTGGTAGGTGACATGTTAGAGAGGAGAGGGTAGATGGGAGAGGGTAGATGGGAGAGGGTAGAGGGTAGATGGGAGAGGGAATAGGGGATAGGGGATAGGGAATAGGGAATAAGAGATTAACGCGCTGTACGCGTCGAGACAACTCATTACTCTCATTACCCATTACCCATTACCCATTACCCAACCCCTTCACTATCTATTTCATGCTCCAATTCAGCAATGCCAAAAATCGTTCATAAGCCTGTGGGGAAAATGATGAGAGCTACTTCTCTACCCTCTACTCCCTACTCTCTAATTAAGAGGTCTTGCCTTAACAGTCATGCTAGCGAGCAGTTTGATTTTGGCGAGAATCCGTTGCTTGACCGCTTCATACTCGGTGTAGTCTCCACCGACGGGTTTGGGGTAAATATCTGACGCGCCAGCTTGCAGTAGTGCAAAGACATTTTTGGTGTCATCTGACTTGACAGAGTTGCTCAGTACCAAGATCGGACGTGGGTAGTTTGCCATGACTTGTTTGGTAAGTTCCAATCCATCGATCGGTTCCATATGAAAGTCAGTACAAATAACAGTAGGATTGACGCGCGGAATCATTGCCAATGCTTCTTGTCCATTCCGTGCCATCCCGACAATCTCTACTTCGGGAGTACTTTTAAACAAACGTTGCAAGATTTCCATCGCAACGGGTGAATCTTCAACGATGAGAACTTTTGTAGGAGCCATGATGTTAATTAGGGGTTAGGGATTAGGGATTAGGGGTTAGGGGTTAGGGGTTAGGGATTAGGGATTAGGGGTAATGGGTAATGAGTTGTCTCGACGCGCACAGCGCCTTAATCTCTTATTCCCTATTCCCTATTCCCTACCTAGATCAATCTAGTCAGCGTTTCCAGCAAGAGCTTTTGGTCAAAATCACCTTTGGTGAGATAGGCATCGGCACCAGCTTGAAAACCGCGATCGCGATCGACTGGTTGGGAGAGGGTAGTCACTAGCACCACGGGAAGATGCTTGTAGTCACGGTGGTTGCGGATTTCGGTTGTCAGCCTCAATCCTCCCCACCGGGGCATTTCGACATCGGAGACGACGAGATCGAATTGCCCTGCTTGCAAGGTTTCCCAGCCCGCCATGCCATCACTGGCGGCGGTAACTCGGTACCCAGCTCCGGTTAAAATCCGGGTCATTTGCGTCCGAATGACCCGGGAGTCTTCTACCAACAGAATGGCTGGAGGTAGATCTGCGGTCCGATCGGTTGGCGTAGTACCAACGCTGGGCAAGGCTAGTGGATTGCCACCAGTTGCCGTCGTAAATAGATCGATCGGGTTGAGTACCAAGCAGACTTTACCAGTGCCCAAAATTGTCGATCCAGCTAGGTGGGGGACATTTTTGAGCAAGGGGTGGGGAGATTCAATTGTCACTAATTGGCGATCGTTGATCCGATCGACTAGTAGTGCCAGTTGTTGTCGCCCAGATTTGAGCAGGAGACAGGAAATCGCACTGGCGGTGCGAGTGATTTCACCTGGGGAATTGGGGGCGATCGTGGGCAGATCGAGTAGATCTGCCAGCCACGCCACCGTAATCGTCTGGCCGTTAATTTGGGTAGTTGGAATACCACCGAGCGCAAAGATTTCCGCTTTATTAACTAGCAACATCCGATCGACAAATTCCACTGGAATCGCGTAAGTCTGGTCGCGAATCTCGACCATCATCACTTGCGAACTCCCGATCGTGTGATTTAGGGTCAGCCGGAAAATACAGCCCCGATCGGGTGAGGACTCCACTTCGACAGATCCTTTAATCCGCTCCAGATTCGTCCGCACGATGTCCAAGCCCACACCGCGCCCAGACAGCTCGGTGACCCGCGTCCGAGTCGAGAAGCCCGAGGCAAAAATCAGCGACTGAATCCGATCGACACTCATCTGTTCGAGTTCATCACTAGTGTGCAAGCCGCGCTTAATCGCAGTGGCTTTAATCCTTTGTACGTCCAACCCCCGCCCATCGTCAAGGATCTCGATCGTCGTTTGGCTGCCAGTCTGATGGACTTCAATTATCAAGGTAGCAGCCGCCGATTTATTACTCAGTTGGCGTTCTGCTGGCGTTTCAATGCCATGATCGATCGCATTGCGGAGTAAATGCATCAATGGGTCTTTAATCTCTTCAAGGAGGCGTTTATCAAGGAGGAGATCGCCACCCTCGATCGCAAAGTTAATTTCTTTGGCTTGGGTTTTAGCTAAATCTCGCACCATCCGGGGAAAGAGATTAAAAATCGTCGAGAGTGGTAACAAGCGGAGCTTTTTCACGCCCGATTCTAGTGCTGAGGTCACGACATCAAGTCTAGAGCTGTCGGCATCGATCGATTTTTTGAATTTGCTAATCAAGGCTCCCATTTGCTCCCACTGCTGATGATTGCGCTGCAATTGGCGATGGATTGGGGATTGGATCGAGAGTTGCTGAAGTTGTGATTGGATCTGCTGATGATCGCGGGTGCCATTTTCCCAGATTTCTTGGAGCAGTTCGAGATCGCCCAATTTACTCACAATCTGTTGATTGATGACATTAATCTCGCTAGATTGTCCCATCAAAGCATCCAATTGTTTGGCTTCGACTCGAATTGTATCGATCTGGTAGTCGGCGACACTAGCTGCTCCGACGGTTGTTGGTAGCGGATTGTGGGTAATTGGGGCGACTGTGGGAGGAGCCAGATCGACGATCTGACGATCGCCGGATGTACCATCGATTGTCAGATCGTTGCTAATCGGTAATAGCGATCGATCGAAACTGCTAAATAGATCGTCTTCATTTCCAATAGTTAACTCACCAATAGTTGATACCCCGATGGTATCCTGACTCAACGAGGTAAAATCATCTAGATCGAATACCGATGTCGCTAATGTTGAATCGACGCGATCGACTGGCTGTGCGGTACCAGGCAGCAACGTAAAATCATTAAAGACAGTATCGCGATCCATCTGTGGCAACGTTGAATCGCCAGAAAATAGCTCTGCGGCTAGCTCCAAGAAATCTGCTTGCAGTTGTGACGGTACGGCTGGAACCTCCGCCGCTCGATCGTGCCACGGTCGCAACTCTGCGGCAGATGCTGGTAAATCTCCAGCCTCATGAATCCACAGATCCGCAGGTGTGTCAAATACCGATACCGATTCTTCATCAGCAAGTGTCACCCACCCAAAGGAATCGGAGTCATCTTCTGATAAGACGGGTGCTGGGTTGGGCAGCGGTGACGATCCTAATGCCGGAATCATCGGTAGTGGTACCCCATCTCCCATCAGAGTTGCCAATACATAAAACATATTGACATCATTGGGTTCGCCAGTCACCGCTGTATGGGCTAATTGCTTGATACTATCGAGTCCAGCGTACAAGCGATCGCACAACTCATCCGTGAGCTGTCCCTGACCTTTATCGATCGGCATCAAACATTCTTCAATCTGGTGGACGAGGGTTTCGACATTCTCGACCCCCAACATCCGCGAGTCACCCTTGAGCGTGTGTGCAGAGCGTAATAACTCCTGCAATGGAGCCGCATTTTGGGGCTGTTTTTCCAACTGCATCAATGCCGACTCGATCGCTTGGATGTGCTCGGCGGCTGAGGTTTTGTACAGTCCTCTTAGTTCTTCGTCGTCAATGTACATAGTGTTTTAGTGGATAGTGGATAGTGAATAGTGGATAGTGTTTTAGTGGATAGTGGATAGTACATAGTGTTTTAGTGGATAGTGGATAGTGGATAGTGGATAGTTACCATGCACTATTTTTCTAATTTCAATTTGAGAGATTTTTGCAACCCACGAGTTGTTTTGCTTGTTGCAGTTAAAGTAGAGAGGACTATCTGAAGATCGTTATCTGATAGATAACTAAAACGGTTTGCCAGAATTAGTTGAGTTTCAAGTTCACAGATCGAGCCGAATGCAATTGCTAGGAAATGTAAAAACTCTTTGGTTGAATCTCGACCTTGACCTTCAGCAATATTAGAAGGGATAGAAACTGCCGCTCGACGCATCTGACTACTCAGCCCATAAACTTCCGATTTAGGAAATTCTGCTGTTAATCGATAGACTTGTTCGGTTACTTCCATTCCTAGCTGCCAAACTCTTAATTCACGAAAACTACCAATGCTCATTCAAAGACCTCAAACCTAATAATTCAGATCGAAATTATTGTCTATGGATAATCGATATGCAGTGGATACTAACCAATAGCCACACATGAAAACTATCCACCATTCACTATCCACTATCCACTCAAAATTATTGTCTATGGATAATCGATACGCAGTGGATACTAACCAATAGCTGAACATGAGAACTATCCACTATCCACTATTCACTATCCACTAGACAACTGCTGCCTTCAACTCATCGGCAACCTGTGTCAACTCCTTGGTCGTCATCTTGACTTGGTGCATCCCGATCGCGCTTTCTTGTGAGCCTTGGGAGATATTGGTCATCGAGCTGAGTACCTGTTGGATCGATACGGCTTGCTGTTTGGCACTGGTTGAGATCTGTTGGGAGTTCAAGAATACGTTGTTTACGGCATCTGTCACACCCGCAAAGGTGGCTGCGGTAGCTTGGGCGAGGTCGATCCCTTCGTTGACTGTTTTGGTACCTTCATCGGTCACCATCACGGTGCGGTTAATTGCTGTTTGAATGTCTTCAGCCAGAGCGTTAATTTTGTCGGCCGATCGTTTACTTTGGTCGGCTAGTTTCCGAATTTCATCGGCAACGACACTAAATCCGCGACCCTGTTCCCCCGCGCGGGCAGCTTCTACAGCGGCGTTGAGTGCGAGCATATTCGTCTGACTTGCCAAATCTGCCACGAGATCGGATACCACGGTAATTTGAGCGGTTTGTGCGCTGAGATTGACGATCTGAGTGGCGATCGCGTCTACTTTATCCCGCAAGCCAGACATCCCTTGGAGAGTCTGTTGTACCGATCGAGTCCCATCCTCAGACAGGGACAGAGCTTGGCGGGCACCATTGGCGGAGGCTTCAGCTTGAGCGGCGGATTGGAAGGAGATTGCGCCGAGTTCGTTGACTGTTTTACTAGTATCGATGGCGGAGTTGGCTTGCAGGTTCACCGTGACTTCTTGCATTTCGACCGTATCGACGATCGCGCCGGATGAGGTCACGATCGAGTCGGCGAGTTGTTTGATAAAGTTGGTAACGCGACTACTCAGTAAGATGGATAGCCCAAAGGTCATCCCCGCAGTTACCAACGTCCCCAAGGCAATGACAAATATCAGTCCTTGTTGCTTGGCAAAGATATCGGCTGTATCATTGGCGATCAGCACTGTGAGACCAAGATCGGGTAAATCTGCTGTTGCGGGGATAGCTAGATAGGATGTTAGCTGGCTCTTGCCATCAAGTTTGTCAATATCATAAACAGTGGCTGGCTTGGCAGAATTTTTGAGTTTGTCATAACTCGAAAAGTTATTACCTGCACGTCCAGCTCGATCTTTCTCTTGAGCGAGAATGAATTTATTTAGGTTGCGATCGAGAATGTGCCATTCAGTACGATTTTTGGTATCGCCAAAAGCTTGAGCCAGTACTCTGAGTGATTCAACTGGCATCGCAGCGCGCACAACCCCAATTAATTCTCCAGTGCTACTATCACGAATGGGCGAGGTGATGTGATATACGAATTTACCTGAACTCTTGGAAATCTCTGCGCTAGTAATCTGGGCTTTGCCAGTTTTGACTGTCGCTTGAAAATAAGCTCGATCGCTGCGATTATTGCGATCGCTCCCTTTAGAAACATATATAGGATTGCCCTGAAGATCCAACACAATAATACTGTTGTAAAACTTATAAGTATCGGCAAATCGATCTAAGTAAGTTTCAACTTCCGCAACCGAGCTACTAGCTCTAAGTTTGGGATTAGTCAGCACCGATGATACTGACAAACTTTGAATATCTTTCCGGCGCAGAATCATGAACCGGATCAAGTTACCTTTGAACGATTCGGCGACATATTGCTGTTGCTCAGTTCCAGATGTCTCAAGACCATCATTCGCCACGACATAAGCGAGTACGCCGATCGCCATTACTGGTAAAGTCGAAAGTAAGACCGCTACACTAATTGCCTTCGTTTTAAAAGAGAAGCTATTGAATTTATCTTGAAATTTGGTAGTAAATGTAGTGAGCATAAGAGGGGTTAGAGGTTAGAGGTTAGAGGTTAGGGGTTAGGTATAGGTTGGGTTGAAGAATAAAACCCAACATTCTAAGGTTTTGGTGTGTTAGTTAGTTGGGTTAATGCGTTCCGCAAGGCTGCGCCAAAGCTATCGCTCTACCCAACCTACGCACTCCCATACGGTGGTAGCAACTCCTAACTCACCACTGCTTGCAGCTCATCAGCAATCTGGTTGAGTTCGCGCGTAGAGGTCTTGACTTTGTGCATCCCGACGGCACTTTCTTGGGAGCCTTGAGAGATGGTGTTCATTGCACCTAATACTTGTTGAATGGCGTTAGCTTGACGTTTAGTACTGGCGGAAATTTGTTGAGAGTTCAAGAACACATTATTGACAGCATCAGTTACACCGATAAATGTCGATACGGTAGTTTCGGCAGTTTGAATCCCGGTGGTGGCTGTTCGCGTGCCGCGATCGGTTACAGTTACCGTGCGGGTAATTGCGGCTTGAATAGCTGTCGCCAGATCGTTGATTTTCTGAGCGGATTTTTTACTTTCATCGGCTAGTTTCCGAATTTCACCAGCAACCACCCCAAATCCTTTCCCTTGTTCGCCAGCTCGGGCTGCTTCTACAGCAGCTTTTAGTGCCAACATGTTGGTTTGTTTTGCTAAGTCGGATACCAAGTCAGCTACATTGGTAATCTGTCCGGTTTGTTCGCCCAAGTTGATGATTTGCTGGGCGATTTCATCGACTCGATCGCGTAATTCAGAGATCTCATAAATTGTTTTTTGCACCGCTTTGGTACCTTCCTCGGCGAGATCGAGAGCTTGTTTGGCTCCAGTGGCGGAAGCATCGGCTTGTTGAGCAGTTTCAGTAGAAATACTCTCCAATTCGTTAACACTATCAGTCGTGGTAATCGCGGAATTGGCTTGTTGGTTAACGGTGATTTCTTGAGATTCTACTGTATCGACAATTTCATTAGTCGAATTGGTAATTGTGGCGATCGCGCGTTGGATATATTTGGCAGTGCGATCGGCAAAGAAAATCGATAATCCGATTGTCACTGCTCCCGTCGCCCCAGCCCCCAGTAGCGTCGTCCACAACAGCCCTTGCAGTTCGACGTATGCAGCATCTTCATCGATGCTCGCTACCGCCGTCCAGGGCAATTGTGTCATCCCCTCTAGCTGTTCAAAAGGTGCCGCACTCAGGAGTTCCGATCGATTGCTCCCCGGCTGTTTACGCGAGATTACCTCACCTGTGGTGCGGGCTGCGGCCATTTCTGGGGATTCTGGCTTGTTGGTGTACTCCCCATTAGAACTCATAAATACTTTGTTAGTCTGGCGATCGAGGATCTGATATTGCTCCTCTTTGGTGCCAAAATCTTTTAGTACTCTTGCCAATCGATCGACAGGAGCGCGAGTTCGCACGACTCCAATCATATTATTCGAGATCGAATCCCTAATTGGGGCGGCAAAAAACACCGAGTTTTTGCCAGTATATTTACTAGCCTCTGGTGCAGAAATAACTGCTTTTCCGGCGTTCAGAGCATCCTTGAAATACTGGCGATTTGAGTGATTGATTTTGGTGAGTGACTCTCCTTTGCTCTGTGCGACCAGATTACCTTGGAGATCGAAGACGGCAATGCTGTCATAAACCTGATAAGCACCAACAAATCGATCGAGTAGTTGATTTTTTTCGGCTAATGAACTAACTGTCGCTACTTTAGTACTAGCAAAAGTTGGTAGTTTGGAGAGTACCGAAACATCTCCATTTCGCTCAAAAATAAATCGATTGAGTTTGTCGGCGATAAGTTTCGATTGGGCTGTTTGCTTTTTGACTGCTTGCTGTTGACTAGAACGACTGACTTGAAGATAATTGAGTGTACCAATTGTCACAATCGGGATAATTCCTACCGCGATCGCGACGAGTGTTGATTTGGTTTTGAAAGATAAAGTATTAGCTTTTGTCCACAGATTGGTTGACATATAGTTGAGGAGCGAATGACTAGGTGTGGAATAAATTGAGAATCTAAAATTTTGGATGATTGAAAATTTGTCGTTTGGGTAGCTATGCAGCCTGACTAGCCGCTAAGAATTCCCGGGCTACCAATTCTTGAAGTTTGAGTAGATACATCAATCCATCCGCATATTTGGCGACTCCCTGGAGATACAGGCGCGATTGTCCGCTAACTGAGATCGGTAACTCATCGATTTGATGAGCGGCTAGATACAAGGCATCAAAAATTCGATCGACCGCAATCCCCATTTTGATGCCATCGATCTGGACGATGACCACTTCATGACGGGGAAGAGTTAGCATCTGCAATAACTGACTCAGTTCTAGTACTGGCAAAATTTCGCTCCGCCAGTTGATTTGCCCCAGGATCGATGGTGGCGCAACTGGAACTGGTGCTAGTGAAAATCGATCGAGTAGATCGACATCGACGACTAGTGCGAGTGGTAAGCCGAGATATTCTGTCCCGATTTGGACGACTAATACGCCAGCTTCGCTCGTGGTATCCTGCGCTGGGGCGACGGCTATTTTGAGCTGGAGCGCGCGCTCGGCAAAAGTCGCCCGATCTGCGATCCCCGCTGTCAGGCAACATCGACTGTAAAAGTCTGCACCCGAACCAGCGATGAGTGCGGGTGAATCTTGGCGATCTAAAGCCGCCACAGCATCGGGTTCGCGAATCAACCGATCGAGATCGAGACAAGTAACTGGTGTATCCTGGCTTTGGGCAATCCCAATCATAAAATGGCGATCTGCGGGTGATTGTCGGGCTTGAATTAGGGCTAGATCGAGCGGTTGTGGATCGATCGATTGAACGTCAAATACTTCGTGTGCGACAATCCCCATGTAGGTACCTTGACACTCGACAATGATGACTCGATCTGTAACATTACAACCCGAAAAACTGCGTCCAAATCGTAAATCTAGATGCATCACGGGCACCATTTGCGATCGCCAATTGAAGATCCCTAAAATATCGACTGGTGCAGTTGCTAATGAGCATAGCTCAGGTAACCAACAGATTTGTCTGACAAAATCGGTACCAATTCCATATAGCGACCCATGTAAACCAAAGATCAGATGCTGCTTATCTGACATGATGTTGATTAATGTATGTTAGTTACTCTAAATAGTTGCCCTATCATTGAATATGCCCACTTTTAGTGTATTGATTCACAATTGCTACCAATTTGGCATCATCCAAAGGTTTGGTGAGATACTCTGTTGCCCCTACCATTTCGGCTAGGGCGCGATCGTAACTCTTGTCTTTGGCTGTCAGCATGATGATGGGTAGTTGGGTAAACTTGCTCATCCGCCGCAGTGTTTGACATAGCTCGATCCCATCGATTCCAGGCATTGTCACATCCAATAACAACAAATCCACCGGCTGTCGTGCTAGCAAATGTAAGGCACTCATCGCGTCATTGGCTAAGAGGACTTCACACGTATCGCCCAGGGCACGCTTGATCCGAGTTTGGACGATCGGGCTATCATCGACAGATAAGACGATCGGTAATTCTGGCGCGATCGAATCTAGCGAGATATCCTGACTACTGAGGCGCATCGGTGCTTGGCAGTGCATCCAACCCATTTGCACCCATTGGGCATAGGAACGCGCCACCTGAAGCGGATCGCGTTCGAGTATATTGGCAATATCCACAATCGTCCTGTTCCCGTCAAACCACTTCTGGGAATGTTGCTTGATCGCCACTTCGGCGATCTTGGCAAACATTGCGGGCGTTGGTGGGAGCGGAATTGCCGCAATACTCGGAATTAAACTACTAATTTTGCTCCAATATTGTTGGCGGGTATTGACAGTCATCATCACCTGATTCCAATTCAATCCAGCTCCATCTACCCCGTGATAGAAGTCCACCTCTGTCTGCGGACTAAACCGATATTTTCCAGCAAAACTAATCGCTTGTTCGAGCGTAAATACAACCTGTCCCTGCGCCCAAGTCTCGATCTGTTCCCAAGTTAATACCTGTCTTTGAACCAAAAATGCCAGCAGATCTCGACTTGAATGAGGATAAATTAGTTGTTGGATCAGCCAACCCTCGATCGATTGTGCGTATTCTGGTTTGAATTTTTGAACTAGCGTCCTGATTAGTTCGCCACGATCGATTAACTTACTACCACCATAGGTAATTTCACCCTTATACCAAATTAAGACTCGCTGCCAACATTTACCAGGCTGGATCTCTACTTCCAATTGGAGAGTGCCACTCGCCTGCTGTTGCCGAAAAGATTCGATCGATCGAGCGAGATCCTGTGATTGGTAGGGAATTAGTGGCAATGTTTCCCCCGGCATTAATACATCACCTATAGACATTCCACTCATCTACCGATTCCGTTGCCTCTGAAGATTATCTTTATTATTGTTCCCAGGTCTGGTTGGTAAATTTACATTTGGGAGTTGGGAGTTGGGAGTTGGGAGTGTGGAAGTAGCTAGAATGATAAAGTATGAGTATCCAGGTACTTGTTCGATTACCAAAGAAGATGGGTTTAAAGCCTCCTTTATTTAGGGCGTTGCGGTGACCCACAACTAGAAGAAGTAGCTGTCAACTGTCAACTATCAACTGTCAACTGAAATATATGCTCACTGAGATCGAAGCCCACGGTAAACTTGCGCCTGATGCCTTCACCCCCAAAAGAATTGCCACAGTCCACCGCCAAACTGGTGAAACTGATGTCACCGTGACGATCGATCTCGATGGTACGGGGATTTGTCACGCTCACACGGGGATTCCGTTTCTCGATCACATGCTCCATCAAATTGCCGCCCACGGCTTATTCGATCTCCACATTACCGCTACCGGAGATATCGAAATCGACGATCACCATACCAATGAAGATGTCGGGATTACCCTGGGAATGGCTCTTGCCAAAGCGTTAGGCGATCGCAAAGGGATTGTGAGGTTTGGGCATTTTGTCGCTCCTCTCGATGAAGCCTTGGTGCAAATCGCGTTAGATTTTTCGGGTCGTCCTCATCTGAGTTATGGATTAGCAATTCCGACCCAGCGCGTGGGTACTTACGATACCCAATTAGTTCGTGAATTCTTTGTAGCGGTGGTCAATCATAGTCTGATGACGCTCCATATTCGCCAGCTAGACGGCATCAATTCCCATCACATTATCGAAGCTACGTTCAAGGCTTTCGCCCGGTCGCTGCGGATGGCAACCGAGTTCGATCTCCGCCGGATGGGGACGATTCCGAGTTCTAAAGGGGTATTGTAAAAACAGATGCGTCAGGTTGTAATTATTGGTGCTGGCCCTACTGGTTTAACCTTGGCGATGCTCCTTGCCCAGCGCGGTATTCCGGTCAAATTGATTGAAGCTGCAACTAACTTTCGGCGAACTTTTCGGGGTGAAGCTTTGATGCCGAGCGGCTTGGCGGCGATCGAGCAAATGGGACTCGCCGATCTGGTCGCGGACATTCCCCATCGCGCCCTGGATGCGTGGGAGTTTATTGTCGAAAATCGGCTACTCTTTCGCGTTGATGAGCCGATGGAACCGGGTGGTAAACCCTGTACGCTGATTTCACAGCCAGCTTTTTTAGCGGCGGTATTAGCCAGAGCTGGTCAATATCCGAATTTTGAATTTATTGCTGGTACTGCCGTCCGCGATTTAATCTGGCAAGACGAGCGGGTGATGGGGGTGACTCTAAGCGATAATCGATCGATCTCGGCGGATTTGGTAATTGGTGCGGATGGGCGAAATTCGATCGTGCGGACTAAGGCAAATTTAGACCTCGATCGCGAACCCCAAAGTTATAATATTCTCTGGTTTAAGCTATCGAGCAGCCCAGCGTTTGAGGCTGAAAATATCTTTTATTCGGTCTTATCTGGTAGCGATGCCTTTGGGTTATTCTTGGGATCGGAAGGACAGCTTCAGGTCGGATGGTCGCTACCCGATGGCAAGGATGAACCAGAACGTGCCAAAGATTGGCAACACCTCGATTGGATCGAAAAGCTCGCAGCAGCTTCTCCTGACTGGTTAGCCGCTGCTTTTAGGCAGCAAGCAGCATCGATCGAGCGTCCGTTTTTATTGTCGGTGACGGTGGGGCGTGCGCCTTGCTGGCAGGTGCCGGGATTGTTGCTCCTGGGCGATGCGGCGCACCCGATGTCGCCAATTCGGGCGCAGGGGATCAATATGTCATTACGCGATGCGATCGTGGCGACCAATCATCTCGTGCCATTATTACAGCAATCGTTTGTCGAACTAGCGGCACTCGATCGAGTGTTACCACAAATTCAAGCCGAACGCGAACCAGAGATCGTCCAAATCCAGCAACTTCAGCGGGATGAAATCGCTCAAGGGGAACTCCTGCGGCATTATCCCCTCATTAGATATGGTGTCAGTCGGATCGTACCCAAGGTACCATTATTACGGAACCGGATTCGACAATCTTGGATCGACAGACAACTCCAATTACGGCGCGGAATTACCCGAGTATCTTTGGTGGTCTGAAGAGGGTAAAATAAATGGGCAATTCTCAATAAATTGCGTTTAACCTGCGATCGTATTAATGGCAACACCTCCCCTCATCGTTGGCACAGCCACTCCCTTCGAGCCTCGATCTATTAGTATTTTAGCGATCGAAGTCGATCCGCTGATCCGCTCAGGGCTGGTGACTTGCCTAAATCGGTTTCCCGATCTCCAAGTAGTTGCCCAAGTCGCAGATATTACTAGTGCTTGGCAAATTCTCACCGGGCAAATCGGCAAAGCTGTCGATATCGATCTAATTGTCTATGGACTACCAGTCGATCTTCAGTTTCAAGATCGATCGAGTCTGCTGTTTTGTGAGCAAGTTAAAGTTGAATATCCAAATCTACCCATTCTGATTTTAGCTGCTCAAAATCCTGATGTAAGCGATTTGTTTCAAATTGGTGTTCAGGGTTATTGTCTCAGGGGTAGTTCGATTCTCGATTTAGTTAGCTGTATCCGTCAAGTTGCTAGTGGGGAAAGTTGTTGGGCACCAACAGTTTTGCAACAGATAACGATCGGTACCAAGTCAAGATCGACTAATTCGATTGGTAGTATCCGCGATCGATTGAGATTGGCTAGTCTCCGGCAAATTGAAGGCACACTCACCGAAATAACTACCAATCTTCATCGTAATATTTCTGAATTCGATCGATTAATTTTAACTGGACGTAAACGCGAACTAACTACTGCCCGATGGCTGGTGAAGCAACTGTTTCCAGCGGTACCAGTAGTTGCCACACCGCTCATCTCAGCTAGTTCTACACCTAATCTCCAAATTGCCACATCCTCAGCGATCGCCTTAAATAGCTTCCAGCTAACGGGACAGTCATTATTCGATCGGCTTGCCACTAAATTACAATCTAGCTTAGAAAATCTCACTGTTACTGCACTAGAGATTGATATTCTGCGATTAGAAAAGAAGCAGGAATTATTTTATCTAATTCTCAAGCAATTTGAGGGGATGTTGGATGAATTGAGATTTTCGCAAGTGACAATCGATCAATTAGCAGTTAAACAGTTACAAATCTTCCAGGATTTATGGGCATCGGTAACGATCGACTTTTTTGGAAGGTATCATACACTTTCGACCGAAGATCGGCACGTTGAAATCATCCCAGTTTTATTACAAGATGCCTCGATCGTTCAATTTGAAATACTTGCCAAAATTCCGCAATCGATCGACCTATTAAATTACTTATTATTTAAAGTACCACTAACGATCGACAATACTACTGGGACATTTGGGAGTATGATTGCCGAAGAACGGGCTAGTATCCTCCTCGAAAATCTCACTATTCAGATGGCTAATGCTGTCATGCAACCTTTACTCAATCACTTTGGTAATTTGGAATCCATGAAATCGGGATTTTACGATCGGCGGTTGCTCTCTAGTCGGGATATCGAACGCTTTCGGAACGATCTATCCTGGCGATATCGGATCGATCGATATCTGAATGAACCACAAGCAATTTTTGAGAGTCAATATCGATTATTTATCTTTACAGATTATGGCATCAAACAGATCTCTATTTATGCCCCGCGTCCAGCAGATTTAGAGCTACTAGCAGGAATTCCGCTAGTTGTTACCTTGACGCTAGAAGTTAGAGATGCTCTGACTCCACGAATTAAATCCGCAACTACATTTATTGGGAGTGGAATTGTCTATTTACTGACCGAAATTATCGGTCGGGGTATTGGTCTGATCGGGCGTGGTATTATTAAAGGTGTTGGTAATATTTGGCAAGAAAGTAATCGTATTCGCAAGTAATAATCATGCAAAATACTCGTCTGAATACCTTAGTCAATCGCGTTGGTAACCAATTTAATCAATGGTCTAAAAATCCCTGGCGACGACTATCATTAGTTGTGATGGGCTTTTTATTCGGTAATTTTCTAGCAACAGCGGTCTCCACAACCACCGGACAGAAAACCGATTTAGATATCTTTGTCAGTGTCGTATTACTCTCGATCGTTGAATCAATCTCTTGGCTCACCTATGGAACCAGATTTGGGCAGCGACAGATCTTAGGAGATAATTTGATTATCGGTCAGCGTCCGTTCTGGATTGCCGTTTTAAATAGTATCAAATTAGGATTAGTTTACGGCTTATTTGTCGAAGCTTTCAAGTTAGGAAGTTAAACAGTAGTATTGGAGGAGTAGAAACGGTGCTAGACATTAGACAGATTCGAGAAAATTCAGAATTAGTACAGCAAAAACTAGATCTCAGAGGGGCTGGTGTCTACGATATCCAACCTATTCTCGCTCTGGATAAACAGCAGCGCGAGCTAGAATCCACGCGCAGTCAACTTCAAGCCCGTGGTAATGAAATTGGCAAACTCGTCGGCGAACAAATGAGAGCCGGAGTCGCCGCCACTGCGCCGGAGATTCAAACCCTCAAAGCCCAAGGCAATAGCATCAAAGCTCAATTGAGTGAATTGGAGCCAGCAGAGCGCGAACTCAAAGCACAGATTTACACCCTAATTTTACAACTCCCCAACCTCCCCAGCGATACCACGCCGATCGGTAACAGCGAAGCGGAGAACGTCGAGCTACGCAAATGGGGGGATGAATATCTCCCTACCAATCCCCAAATTTTACCCCACTGGGAAATCGGCGAAAAATTAGGCATCCTCAATTTTGAGAGCAGTGCCAAACTCGCTCAAAGTCGATTTGTTACCCTCATTGGTGCGGGTGCTGCACTCGAACGTGCCTTAATTAGCTTCATGCTCGATCGACAGATTGCCGCCGGTTATACTGAAGTCAGCCCGCCGATTCTGGTCAATAGTGCCTCGATGACGGCAACTGGGCAACTTCCCAAATTTGCGGAAGATGGCTTCAAATGTGCCGATGACGATTTGTGGCTGATTCCGACGGCGGAAGTCCCAGTTACCAATCTTTATCGCGAACAAATCCTCACTAGCGAACAACTCCCGATTCATCATTGCGCTTACACTCCCTGTTTTCGGCGCGAGGCTGGTAGTGCGGGGCGCGATACGCGAGGCTTGATTCGGCTCCATCAGTTCAACAAAATCGAGCTAGTTAAATTCGTCCATCCCGACACCTCCGAGCAGGAACATGAAGCCCTGCTCCTAGATGCAGAAGCCATCCTCCAGGCTCTCAAACTCCCTTATCGAGTCCTAGCACTCTGCACCGGAGATATCGGCTTTAGTGCGGCAAAATGCTATGACATCGAAGTCTGGCTACCCTCGGCTGGTAAATATCGAGAAATTTCTAGCTGTTCCAATTTCCAAGACTTCCAAGCGCGGCGCGGTGATATTCGCTTTAAGGAAGCTGGTAAAAAAGGTACCCAATTTATCCATACTCTCAATGGTTCGGGATTGGCTGTCGGTAGAACAATGGCAGCGATTTTGGAAAATTATCAGCGGCCGGACGGCTCGATCGCGATTCCTGAAGTCCTACAATCTTATTTAGGTAGAACTAGTCTCTAATCGGTAGGCTTCGGGGGCAAGTTCGGGAATCGGAAATCGGGGATTTACAAGAGATCGCCAAAATTGCCGATTCCAGTCTTCCACCAAGGTATTTTCCCGCACACCTAAAATCTATCCAAATATGTCTTTATATAAAGGAATATTTCAATTCTGACCGACTGAGCCAGTTTCGCTACAATCATCCAGAGAGTCCGTGCTAACATCCATCAGTGTAAGCACAAGTCATAAAAAGAGAGTATAGCTGTGGTACTACGGGTTGCTGTTGTTGGTTCTGGACCTGCGGGTTCTTCCGCCGCTGAAGTGTTAGCGAAAGCTGGAATTGATACTTATTTATTTGAACGTAAATTAGATAACGCCAAGCCTTGTGGTGGAGCGATACCTCTATGTATGGTGAGTGAATTTGACTTACCACCAGAGATTATCGATCGCCAGGTGCGGCAAATGAAGATGATTTCGCCTTCTAATATCGAAGTCGATATCGGGCAAACCCTCAAGCCTGGTGAATATATCGGGATGTGTCGGCGGGAAGTCTTGGACGGATTTTTGCGCGATCGTGCTGAGAAACTCGGTGCTAAATTAATTAATGGTACCGTCCATAAGTTGGAAATGCCTGGGCTGAACACCACAGATCCTTATGTCCTCCACTATGCCGATCATTCCAGTGGGAGCATCGAAGGTGAAGCCAAAACCCTCAAAGTCGATCTAGTCATCGGTGCTGATGGTGCCAATTCCCGCGTTGCCAAAGCGATGGATGCTGGAGACTATAATTATGCGATCGCGTTCCAAGAGCGGATCAGACTCCCAGAGGACAAAATGGCTTACTACCATAGTCTCGCGGAGATGTATGTCGGTGATGATGTCTCAACTGACTTTTATGCTTGGGTCTTCCCCAAATACGACCACGTAGCGGTCGGTACTGGGACGATGAAGGTTCACAAAGCCTCAATTAAGAATTTGCAAGCGGGTATCCGCAAACGTGCTGCCAAGAAGCTCGAAGGCGGCACTATCATCAAAGTTGAAGCTCACCCCATCCCCGAACATCCTCGCCCCCGTCGGGTTGTCGGTCGTTGTGCCTTAGTTGGTGATGCGGCTGGTTATGTCACCAAGTCTTCGGGCGAAGGGATCTACTTTGCAGCTAAGTCTGGACGGATGTGTGCAGAAACGATCGTCGAACGTTCCGAGCGCGGTGCGAAAATCCCCACCGAAGCGGATCTAAAGGTATATATCAAGCAGTGGGATAAAGCTTATGGCTTGACTTACACGGTCTTGGATATCCTCCAACGCGTATTCTACCGTTCGGATGCGACACGCGAAGCTTTCGTCGAAATGTGTGGCGATCTAGATGTTCAGAAGCTCACTTTCGATAGCTATCTCTACAAGACGGTAGTACCAGCAAATCCCATCACTCAAATGAAGATTACTGCCAAAACGATCGGGAGTCTACTCCGAGGCAATGCTTTAGCCCCTTAATTATCGATCGTCAACTCACCCTCAAAACTTAGGTAGGTACTAGTACCTACCTTTTTTGTCGGCAAATATTTCACCACGATCGTGTATGGCAGCCCGATCG
This sequence comes from Chroococcales cyanobacterium, assembly GCA_038247275.1. Taxonomy (GTDB): domain Bacteria; phylum Cyanobacteriota; class Cyanobacteriia; order Cyanobacteriales; family Chamaesiphonaceae; genus Chamaesiphon. Next base: position 1,387 of record JBBRVB010000019.1, on the reverse strand, counting down.
ATGCTATAGTCACTAACTGCTCACTATTCGCTGCAAATGTGCCGTCTCCTTGCCTATCAGGGTATCCCACGATCGATCGATCGATTAATTGCCAAACCAGAACATTCATTAATCGTCCAAAGTTATCAACCTCGTGAAATGACCGCAGGGGTGATTAATGCTGATGGATTTGGGATTGGCTGGTATCATCCAGATCGAGACACTGAGCCGTTTATTTACAAGCATACTCAGCCCATCTGGACGGATATCAATCTCCCATCTTTGAGTCGGTATGTCGAAACAGGCTGTATGCTCAGTTATGTGAGGAGTGCGACACCGGGACAAGGGGTTAGTCTCAATAATTGCCAGCCGTTTCAAGATGGTAAATTGTTATTTATCCATAACGGATTTATCGATAACTTTCGAGGTGGTTTGTACAAGCAAATTCGGGACAAACTCCACCATCATATCTATCAATCGATCGATGGAACCACAGATTCGGAACATATTTTTGCACTGTTTTCCAATCTCTTACATACTCATCCCAAACTCCCTTTAGAAATCGCGCTCCAGCAGACACTCCAACTCCTCCGCGATTTGGTTGAAGTAGAACGGACGACAATCTCTGCCAATATTGTGATTAGTGATGGTACTCGGTTAATCGCCTCACGTTTTGCTCATCGCGCGATGGTACCATCGTTATATTGGATTAAAAATAGTCGGGATTATCCTGAGTCGGTAATATTAGCATCCGAACCAATATTTGCAGGTGATTGGCAGATCTGTCCGATGCAAAGTATCATCACTGTCAGTCAGGATCTAGAAATCAGAATTTTGCCGATCTAAGTTAAAGCCAACGTCCTCTTCTTCGACAACCACCCCGCCAGCAAAGACCCCTGGACAACAGAGATCTGGATCTACGATCGCCGCACCAATGTCCACCACACCCTCAAGAAAAAGCCGCTGACGGATTTCTGACCTTCAGGACTTTATCACCTGCTACAACCCCCAACATCGAGCAGAGCGTCAAGAAACCTGGCACTCCGAAACCAACCCCGAAGGACGTTGGCACAAATATGCCTACAGCGACATCATCACCCGCGATAAAACCAGCCTCGATATCTTCTGGCTCAAAGACAAAAGCCTCGCCGATCTGGAAAACCTCCCCGAACCCGACGAACTCGCCGCCGAAATCATCGAAAATCTCGAAGCAGGCTTGAACAGCTTCAGAGATGTACTAGCTGCTCTGGGTACTGCTAGTGTGGGTTAATCGATCGTCGAATTTCGTGACATCGCAATGAATATCGATCTTTATTGCGGTAAGGTTTTTCGATCGATATGAAGCTGTTTTAAGCTCAATAAATAGGGCAATCGACGGCATCAGCTCTATTAGCTGCGATCGAATTTG
>JBBRVB010000018.1:0-23360 GCA_038247275.1 Chroococcales cyanobacterium | reverse complement strand
GAGGGTATCGGCGGTTTCACCGGATTGGGTAATGCCGATGGTGAGGGTATTAGCTGTCAGCGGTGGGGGTGAGTAGCGAAATTCGGATGCATATTGAATCGCGGTGGGAATTTGGGCGAGTTCTTCGAGGAGATATTTACCGACCATTCCGGCATGGAGACTGGTGCCACAGGCGACAATTTGGATATTTTCGAGATCTGTATAGATGGATTCGGGAAGATTGAGTTTAAATGGAGATTTGGAGCTGACAGGTGTCCAATCGAGATCGAGATATGCCTCAAGGCAAGTTCTGACGACGGCGGGTTGTTCGTAGATCTCTTTTGCCATAAAGTGGCGGAAACCTTGTTTTTCAACCGCGATCGGATTCCAAGTGATATTATGTGGCTGGCGGCGGACTTTGGCACCAGCAAAGGTAAATACTTCGACTCCTGCTCTGGTGAGCCGAGCCATCTCTCCATTCTCTAAGGGTAGGATGGTGCGAGTATACTGCACGATCGCGGGTGTATCGGATGCACAAAAATATTCACCTTCACCGATACCGATCACCAAGGGTGCTTGTTGTCTGGCTAAAATCATTTCGTCGGGATAGTCTGCCGAAATTACCGCGATCGCAAATGCACCAGATAATTTATGTACTGCCTGTTGGACTGCTACCATCAAGGTATCCGCACCATCCGCAAAGCATTGGCAAATCAGATGAGGGATGACTTCGGTATCGGTTTCCGATCGAAATTCATGTCCTTGTTTTTTTAAGGCTTCGCGCAGTTCGCGGTAGTTTTCAATAATGCCGTTCTGGACTACTGCCAAGCGGCGCGTGGTATCTGTATGTGGGTGGGCGTTATATTCTTCGGGCTTGCCATGTGTCGCCCAGCGCGTATGTCCGATGCCAATCGGAGCGCGGTTAGTAGCTGTCTCAATTTTTTCGCGCAGGTTGTGAAGCTTGCCTTTGGCGCGAATGCAGTCGAGTTGCCCTTCCACAATAGTTGCCACTCCGGCGGAGTCATAACCTCTGTATTCGAGTTTTTCTAATCCTGAGACTAGAATGGATTGGGCTGGTTGAGTGCCGATATAGCCAACAATTCCACACATACAGTCTATTTCTCCCGCAACGGCGATCCGAGTTTTGGTGTTCGATGGCAATCTCACGATGATTGAGATTGGTCTCACTTTACTATAATTGCCTAACTTGCGATCGAATGTAACAACTACTGCGAAAATTACTGAAAATTTCGATCCATGCCCTCAAGTCTAAAACCTAAAAGCTCAAGCCTGGAGACTAAAAGAACCACAACGAACTCTTAGTCTCTAGTCACAAGCAGAAATTAGTAGGCTAGACCCATACTGCGAGTAGTTTCTGCACCTAGATAAACACGGATACTCAGGAAGTCTGTGGGGCAAGCAGTTTCACACCGTTTGCAACCGACACAATCTTCGGTGCGGGGCGAAGAAGCAATTTGCTTCGCCTTACAACCATCCCAAGGTACCATTTCTAATACGTCTGTGGGACAAGCCCGAACGCATTGAGTACAGCCAATACAAGTATCGTAAATTTTAACGCTATGAGACATATAATCATCCTCCCAACGATGAAGCTTTAGTAAAACTAAAACTAAGAATCAAAGGTTAGTGTACCGCAGGCGCAGATACTAGTTCTCAAAAAGGCTACAAAAGTTAAACACCTTTAATGGTTGGGTGGTTGGCGATCGAGTGGACCGATCGCGACATTTAGGCTAAATTAGGGGTTAAAATAAGATTTGGTGCTTATCATGGAGATCTAATGAGGGAAGCAGAGTCTTTGCCGACTGAGGTGATTTTGACCCGATCGAAAGCAGTACTTACCAAAGTCCAGTTGGATTGGACTCCACAACCAGGAAATTACATCGATTTGGATGGTCAGACTTACGCTGTCTTGGAACGTCGTCATCGCTATCAGTTACAATCCGGCCGCTACAAGTTACACAAAATCGCCCTCTACGTCCAATCAGCCACTCGCCCTGAAGAACAAAGCCTCATTGATGGTCAATGGGTAATTGGTAATGCTACTTGTCAGTATAATGCTCGATCGACTCTACTTCGCTGTGCGGTGCATCCGACTGGGCCATGTGAAGGCTGCAAGTATTATTCGTAACTTACATCACTCAGTCATCAATTTAAATTTGAGATCGAGATCGATCGAATCCCCCAATCTTTCTACGCATATATAGTAGATTTAGACTGTTACCAATCCCGATCGAATGCAGTTTGCTGACGATCGCAAAGATCGATCGTCCCAAATGCCACGATATATTAGAAGTAAAGATCGATCGCGACACATCCGTGGAGGTTTTATGACGATTGCGACTGCACCAGTTGAGACTCAGGCATTGCTCCTCGACGTGAGTAATACCACTCTCCATGTTACGCCAGAGCAGTTTGACAAGCTGTGCATCGACAATCCCGATTTACGCTTAGAGTTGACTGCTACTGGAGAACTCGTCGTTATGCCCCCAGCCTTTGCGATTAGCGGTGAGCAAAATCTCAATTTAGGAAGTCAAGTTTATGTTTGGAACGAGCAAACTGAATTAGGGCGAGTCTTTGACTCTTCAACGGGATATGACTTCATCGCCATCGGTGGCGGTAGACTATCGCCTGATGTATCGTGGATCGAGAAGTCGCGGCTAGAAGGAGTTCCCCTCGATCGGTTTTTGGAAGTCGTGCCCGATTTTATTATCGAACTGCGCTCTACCACTGACAGATTAAATACCTTGCAAGCCAAAATGTTGGACTACCAGCGACTGGGCGTAAGATTGGGATTATTAGTCAATCCCCAAGATAAACAGGTTGAGATTTATCGAGCTGGACAACCAGAGGTGGAACTCCTCGAAGCTCCCCTCTCTGTCAGTTGTGAGGATGTGTTACCTGGATTTGTGTTGAATCTGAAAAAAATCTGGCAATAGCAAAGGCTAGATAAGTAGTTAGGTGCAACAATTCTGAGACTAGAGCATCCTAAAACCTAAAGCCTAATACTCAATACCTAAAGCCTAATTTACGCGCCCTGGAGGACTTGAACCCCCGACATTCGGTTTTGGAGACCGACGTTCTACCAACTGAACTAAAAGCGCAAATGTGAACTGGGAAGCGATCTTCCTGACCCTGTAGATTAGTATAGTACGAAACTAAAGTTAATGGTCAGGACATTGGAAATAAATTTAAGATGATTATTCCAAAGGACGATCGAACCGCTGTTTGACGCGAGTTGCTTTACCAACGCGATCGCGAAGATAAAACAGTTTCGCACGACGGACTTTACCGCGACGAATTACTTTGACGCTATCAATTTTGGGTGAGTGCAACAGGAATACCCGTTCCACGCCAATACCTTGAAAGACACGACGGACAGTAATAGTTTCATTGATGCCACCATTACGAGTAGCAATGATGATGCCTTCGTAAGGCTGAACCCGTTCCTTGTTACCTTCTTGAATTTTTACGCCCACACGGACGGTATCGCCCACGTGAAGGGTAGGCAGATCGGATTTGAGATACTCCGCTTCGATCGAGCGAATAATTTCCTGAGCTTTCATGTGGTTTGAAAAAATTCACAGAACTATTATCATAGCAGATGAGTGGATATTTGTCTAAACTTATTTCACAGGTATGCTGAGTCAGGCGGTAGCGCAAGTTCGGCAATAAGTAGTAACTAAGTTCTCTACTAATAGCTGAACCTGGATCGATCGTGGCGATACTTAATGCCATTAATTAATCCGAGCTGTTAACATATATTCAATCCTAGCCCTATTCGATCTTATGCCTCTAGATAGCCTGTTTTCGACCCAAGGTATCATGGTGATGCTGCTTGCAGCCTACGCTGGGGCGATGTGGCTGTTTCTGACTAGTGCCCCGAAAGTTTACACGGTGATGGTCTCCGATCTCCAGATTGCCCAAGATTTGTATGAGGGCATGTTAAATCTATCGATCGCCCAAGTGCCGCTACATTATTACTATGATTACGAGCAAACCATCGGTGCTGCGGGGATGGACCCGATGTATTTGGCAGCCCCGATGGGTCGCGGCAATGTCCAAGGGATGAGGGGTTCGGAAGGATTATGGTATCAACTCAAAAAAAATACTCAACTCCATGTGATTACTGGTGCAAGTTTTGGTGAAAAAAATCGCCACCGACATGTATGTTTCGATCGCGATTGTCTAGAGCAAATCTTGATGCGGATTCAAACTCGTGGTGTCAAGCACAAGATTCGCAGTGAGAAGCCACTGAATTTTTTGGTCAAAGATTATGATGGTCGGACGATCGAAATGTCAGAAGCAGCGAATTAATTGATAATTGATAATCGATCGTTAAAACCTAGATATCATGTAAGGTGGGCACTGCTCAACAAATAGATTTCAGGTGCAATTATTATAAATAATTTCACCCACCTACTGAGTTAAAACTCAGTAAACTGACAATTTTTACCCGCATAAAAAGACCTGGTTAGGGGCAATGTCTGCTCCTATCCAGGTCTTTTTACATAGCGACTCGAATCCGAAGATTTAGACTTCTTCTTCTACTTCGACTGCATCGACATCGACAACATCTGGATCTAGATCCTCTTCACCATTTGAAGCAGGAACGATCGCAACTGCCATAATCGCATCATCATCATCGAGCTTCTGGACTCGCACCCCAGTTGCCATCCGCGACTGTGGTGAGATCGCGTTAATAGCTTGACGGATAATAATCCCCCGATTGGTGACGATCATCATCTCCTCATCGGGATTAACTACACGGAGCGCAGCTAACCTGTCACCTTTCTTGCGGAACTTGATCGCCAGTACGCCCATCCCAGCCCGATTTTGGAGGCGGAACTGAGTCACTGGTACTCGCTTGCCGAGTCCACCGGTAGTTACCACTAGAATCCACGGTCCTTCACCTGCTGGAACTGCGACATCTTCCGCCACGGTATCATCGATATCCTCGACACCTGGATCTTCACTCGCCGCCACCATCTGGGCGATGACTTGGCTGGGCAAGATATCCATACTGATCAGTTCGTCGCCTTTCTTGAGCGACATCGATTTGACACCGCGCGTCGCTCGTCCCAAGGGTCGGAGTTGATCGCGATCTGTCCGAAAATGGATAGTCATCCCATTGCGGGTACCGATAATCGCACTGTCAGTTTCTTTGGCACGACGTACCCACCGTAAGCCGTCGCCTTCTTCGAGTGAAATTGCAATCAAACCATTCGCGCGGACACTGGCAAATGCCGAAATTGCGGTCTTTTTGATGAAGCCCTTCTGCGTGAGCATGATCAGGTATTCATCATCGCTGAATTCGCTCACAGGTACCACTGAGGTGATCTTTTCCTCGCGGGGAATCGGCAACATTTGGACGATCGGGAGACCGCGTGCCGTGCGCGATGAGACGGGGATTTGATAGGCTTTGACTGTGTAGACGACCCCGCGATCGCTAAACAGGAGGATGGTATCGTGGTCGCAACAGGTGAGGAAATGCTCGATCGCATCTTCTTCTTTCATCCCGGTACCTTTTTTGCCACGAGTAGCACGGCTTTGAGTCTCAAAGGTACTGACGGGCATCCGTTTGATATAGCCCTGCTCGGTGACGAGGATTAAGGATTTTTCATTGGCAATCAGGTCGGTATCTTCTAAATCTCCTTCGCTATGCTCGATGAGCGTCCGACGCGGGGTGGCGAAGGTAGTTTTGATTTCGGCGATCTCAGTCTGGATGATGTCCAAAATCCGTTCCCGCCGTGCGAGAATATCTTTGAGATCGGTAATTTTAATCGTCAGCTCTTCGTGCTCTAGGCGAATTTTATCAGCTTCTAAAGCTGTCAGCCGCCGTAGTTGCATCTGAAGAATCGCATCGGATTGAAAATCGGACAGTTGAAACCGTTCGATCATCTCCTGTTTGGCTGTAGCTGAGTCCGCCGCACCCCGAATCAGGCGAATTACTGCATCTAGGTTGGCGAGGGCAATTAATAAGCCTCCCAACAGGTGATCGCGCTCTTCGGCTTTGCGTAGCTCGTAGCGAGTCCGGCGGGTAATCGACTCGATCCGGAAGTCGAGGAAAACGGTCAGGAATTTTTTGAGGCTCAGTAGTTGGGGTTCCCCATTTACCAACGCCAACATGTTGCAACCGAAGTTGGTTTGGATCGGGGTTTGCTTGTAGAGATTATTTAGAACTACCCGAGGATAGGCATCCCGCTTGAGTTCGATCACGATCCGCATCCCATCGCGATCGCTTTCATCCCGAATATCGGAGATCCCTTCGAGTTTATGGTCGTTAACCATTTCGGCGATCCGTTCGATCAGGGCTGCCTTATTTGTCTGGAAGGGCAACTCGGTAATGATAATCGCTTCTCGATCGGGTCTGCCCTTATATTCTAATGTTTCAATATTAGCGACCCCGCGCATGACGATCGAACCGCGTCCAGTAGTATAAGCTTCCTTAATCGGCGATGTCCCCAAGATCTGTGCCCCTGTGGGAAAATCAGGGCCAGGGATATATTGCATCAATTCGAGATCGGTAATCTCAGGATTATGAATTAATGCCACCACACCATCAATTAATTCACCCAAATTGTGTGGGGGAATATTTGTCGCCATCCCGACAGCAATCCCCGATGAGCCATTGAGTAATAGCTGCGGAATCCGCGCTGGTAGGACGGTTGGCTCCTGTTGCGAACCATCAAAGTTATCAGCAAAATCTACCGTTTCTGCCTCGATGTCTCGCAAGACAGCATCCATCGTCAAAGCTTGCAAGCGACACTCGGTATACCGCATCGCTGCTGGCGGATCGTTATCAACCGAACCAAAGTTACCGTGTCCGTTAATCAACGGATTTCGCATCGAAAAATCTTGAGCCATCCGCACCAACGCGTCATACACCGCTGTATCACCGTGAGGATGGTATTTACCCAAAACTTCCCCGACTACCCGCGCACACTTTCTAAACGGTCTGTCGGCTGTCAAGCCTAATTCGTGCATCGCATACAAAATGCGGCGGTGGACAGGTTTCAAACCGTCTCTGGCATCGGGAAGTGCCCGCCCTACGATTACGCTCATGGCGTATTCCAGGTAAGAGCGAGACATCTCAAGCCTTAGATCTGTAGGGACGATTCGCTCTTGGGAAGTAGTCATGAATTGCTCCGTCCAGCTTGATAATTGTACTAATTCGCTAGTTCAATTTTATCACATTTAGGGGGGTATATGGGGCGTTAGTTATTGAGGCTGAACGGTCTGCTAGCTGCCAGCATGGGCTGATTCGATCGATTCTCCAGCCACCTCAAATCAAAGATCGGTTGGGTTGCGCGCCAGCAAAACCCAACATCAACACCTTAATTCGATTAGCGTCATCAGAGTGCCAATATCTTAAACTTCAACTCCTTGCTTTTCAGGATTGAGAGCCTTGGATTTGTCAGTTCTTTCATGAATTTCACTGGCATGATAGTACTGATAGTACTTGTTGTAGCCAGAATGATGGTTTTCAACTCGGTTGATGGCAAGTCCCAAGACTGGAGTTCTCAGCGAAGAAATAATATCGATACCGCGATCGATAATCTGTTTTTGAGCGACATTTAGGCTGACGATATAGACCAATCCATCCACCAAAGTCGATAACAGACGCGTGTCGCTGACACCGACGATCGGTGGCGTATCAAAGATAATATAATCATATTCTTTACGCCATTGTTCCATCAATCGTAATAGTCGCGGCGAATTAAATAACACGATCGAGCTAACAGTTTGTTTGCCAGAAAACATGACATTTAGGTTAGACTCGGGACTGATCTTGATGAGATCTCGCCATTCCTGACTACCAACGATCGCATCGCTCAATCCATCTTCACTATCGCAATCTTCCCGTTTAAATAGTGGGGAATTCGCACACAACTGAGCAATGGTGGATTTGTGCATATCCGCATCGATTAGCAATACTCGATAACCGAGTTCGGCGAGGGTATTAGCCGTATGGAAGGCAATTGTGGATTTTCCTTCTTTTGGCAGAGAGGATGTCATCGCAATGACTTTACCAGCTTGATTAGCATCGCGATCGGATGTCAGTCCGATCCCCAGAGCTAGGGTGCGAATCGATTCAATAAAGCTCCAGTAAGCATAGTCTTTACTCTTACCTTTGGCTGTCTGGAGGAAGGTACCACCCCGGAGTGATGAAGATTGCTCCAAATCTTCTACTCTGGGAATCAGCGACAAGATCGGCATTCCAGTCATCGCTTTGACACTATCGGGGTTGTCAACTCGATCGTCGAGTTTATTCAAGCCTACCGATACCAAGACCCCCGCCAAGATACTCCCGATCGCCCCTAAACCCATTTGGCGGGGTACATCAGGTGAGACTGGGAAGTTGGGATATTCTGGCGGATCTAGTAATCGCCACGGTACTACTTGTTCAGCGTTGACAATTTTTAATTCTTGAACTTTCTGCAAGAATGCTGTCAATTCTTGGGAGGAAATTTGGTATTCCCGTTGCATTTCGGTGTATTGCTTTTGAAGTCCGGGTAATTGGGCGATTTGAGTTTGGACTTGTTGATATACTGCATCCAAACTTTGAGCTTGAGCGGTTTGAGCGACTAAGCTTGTTTCCAGTTCGGCTTGCTTATTAGCCAAGTTTTGAGCCAAGTTATTGCCGAAGTTAGCAATTCCGCCTTGAGTTAGCTCGGTATCGGCGACTTGGCGTTTGAGTACTTGTTGCGCTCGTGTTCTCAGTAGTACTAACACACCGTCGCGCTTTTCTCTCAGGGCAACGATCAGTGGATTTTCGGGACTAAACCGAACACTCTCTTGGTTGTACTTCAGTTCTAGTTCTTTGAGTTGGGTAAATAGTGCTTGGTAGCCACTATCTTGAGTTAGCATCGTCGTGCTCAAATTGCCTTCGGAGGATAGTCCGACTGAAGCAAGTTGTTTTTTTAATTCTTCGTATTGCTTTTGAGTTTGGTAATAAGTAGAGCGAGATTCATTGATTTTGGCAACAATACTTTGACGGTATCCATCGAGCGCACTCGCCGCAGTCATTGGATCGACAAATCGATATTTGATCTGAAATTGCTCGATGTTAGAAGCAGAGCTTTCTAGTCGTTTGCGCGAGGCTGGTAGTTGTGACTCGATAAATTCGATCGAGTTATTCGTGCGGGCTTTTTTGGTACGGATACTATAATCAATATAAACTTTACTCAAGCTGTTGAGTACGGCGACGATTTCATTGGGTGAAAGAGCTGTATAGCTGACAGTCAATACATTACTATCAGGCTTCGATTGAATTGCCAATCCTGCCAAAACTTGAGCGACTGATGGTCGCAATTTGGGATCGGGAATTTGATCGATTGCCTGCTGGATCATGCTTTTACTTCTCAATGATTGAGTAATTGTCTCAATGGCGATCGTCCGATCTTCCGATTGTCCATTACTACCAGCACCACCCGCTAACCTTTCCGCAAAACTGTTGCCCTCTTTGAGATCGATCGCGATTTGAACGGCAGATCTGTAGATCCGCACTTGCTTCCAGGTTGTATAACCAATGACCCCCATCATTAGTGCGGTCGTGAGTACCGAAGCATACCAATACTTCCGCAAGCCATTCAAGATCGTACCAATGCCAATCCCTTCTTCTTGGCGAGGTTCGGTAAAACCATTGGGTCGCGCTGATGCTGGTGACTGCATTAGTCTGGGCGGATTAAATTCAGGAAAGCTCTCTTTCATGGTGGAAGACTATTTAATGGAACGAGTGGGCAATGAACCGCCAAATGGCTGAAGTAATGGAGATAGAATGGTCGTAATATAATAAATGTGTTGAATTTAATTGATTCATAATCTCTCGATTGAGTATTGGTGACTAAAAAAAACGCAGTTAGTAGTAAATATCAGTCGCGATCGAATAGAGTTGTTAACCAGTCCGCTGAGATTGACGCACTGGCTAATCCAGTACTTAACAACCGATGCCAATGTGCTGAAAACCTGCATTGATTAGTTGTACTGGTGATAAGAAATTTCGGCAATCAACTAGGATTGGAGAGCGCATCAGTGTGGCTAAATGCTGATAATCTAGCTCCTGAAATTCCGACCATTCAGTCATGAGAATCAGTGCATCACTATCGGTTGCTAATACCTGCGGGCTATCTACCAAATTGACATTAGCTAAATAAGGATGCGAGGATGATTGTGGTGAGACAATTGGATCGTATGCTTTGACCTTGGCACCCAGTTCGGTCAGCGTTTGTATTATATCAAGTGCGGGTGCATCTCGCAAATCATCGGTATCCGGCTTAAAAGTTAGACCGAGTAACCCGATCGTTTTGCCTTTAAGAATTTTGAGCGAACTTTGGAGCTTTTGAATCACGAGCGTCCGTTGCTGTTGATTGACAGTTACAGTTGCTTTGAGTAGTTGAGCATCGTATCCGTAATCAGCACCGGTGTGAATGAGTGCGGCTAAATCCTTGGGAAAACAAGATCCACCCCAACCAATCCCCGCATTCAAAAACTTATTACCGATCCGCGAGTCCAAGCCAATGCCCTTGGATACCTGAGTTACATCAGCACCTACCCGCTCACAAATATTGGCAATCTCATTAATAAAGCTGATCTTTGTTGCTAAAAAAGCATTGGCGGCATACTTGATCATTTCAGCAGAGCCTAAATCTGTGGTCAACACGGCTACCGCTGGTAAAGTCGGATCTTCACTGTGTTGACGATCGATAATTGGTGTATATAAATTTAACATCAGGTCGATCGCCTGTTGACTATTGCTACCCAAAACAATCCGGTCTGGATTAAGTGTATCATAAATTGCCGAACCCTCTCGCAAAAATTCAGGATTGCTGACCACATCAAACTGTGGTGAAAACCTTGCTGCGGGCTGGCGACTATCGCCACCACCGACGGGAATCAGTTGTTTGGTGCGATCTGCCACCCCATCGAGCACCAACATTTTCACCCAGTCACCCGAACCGATCGGGACGGTAGATTTATTAACAATGACTTTATAGTCACCATTGAGATGTTGTCCGATGCCTTTAGCGACAGCTTCAACGTATTGAGTATCGCTAGAGCCATTTGGTAAAGGTGGAGTCCCCACTGCAATAAACAGCACCTCCCCATGTTCGACACCCAGAGCTAGATCTGTCGTAAACTGCAATCGACCTGTCGCCATCGCTGCCGTCATAATTTCTGACAACCCAGGTTCATAAATTGGTGAGTGCCCAGATTTCATCAGTTCTACTTTGGCAGGATTATTATCTACACAGACGACATCATGCCCGATATGTGCCAGACATGCTCCGGTTACCAAGCCGACATAACCAGTTCCGATCGTGCAAACACGCATTTTGAATTTCCCCTAATTTGATACTGATTGAGTAAGTCTATACATTCGTTGGTGTCTTTGGCTGCGATTTTGCTGGCAAGACACCGACAGCAATTGTCACAACTCCACCAGGAGTATCGGGCATGGGGTCTAGTTCTATCCTATTTTAATTTGACAATCCCCTGCTGGCGATCGAGATCTGGAGTGCATTTATCAGCATTTCTGCTGAACCTGAATCCGCTGTCTGAATTCTGCAATTGTGTCAGCTAACCCAGTTTCTAAAGCAATAGTTGGCTGCCAATTTAATAAAGTTTTAGCTTTAGTGATATCTGGTTTACGTTGTTTGGGATCGTCTTGCGGTAATGGTTTAAAGCTGATTTCTTGCCCAGGGTTGATGATATCGCGAATTTTTTTGGCGAGTTGGAGAATTGTATATTCTTCAGGATTTCCGAGATTGATCGGCCCAATTTGGTCGCCATCCATCAATTCGATCAAGCCATCAACTAGATCCGTCACATAACAAAAACTGCGAGTTTGGCTGCCGTCGCCGTAGACAGTTAATGGTTTGCCTTGGAGAGATTGGGCAATGAAATTACTCACAACCCGCCCATCATTTTCTAACATCCGAGGGCCATAGGTATTGAAGATTCTGGCGACCCGAATTTCGACATCATGTTGGCGGTGGTAATCAAAGCTGAGGGTTTCAGCAATGCGCTTACCTTCGTCATAGCAGGATCTGATCCCGATCGGATTGACATTACCGTGATATTCTTCTGGCTGTGGATGGACATCGGGATCTCCATAAACCTCCGAAGTTGAAGCGAGTAAAAATCGGGCTTTAGTCCGTTTAGCAAGTCCGAGCATATTCGATGTGCCCAAAAAGCTGACCTTAGCGGTTTTAATTGGATTTGATTGATAGTGAACTGGCGATGCGGGGCAGGCTAAATGATAAATTCGATCTACTTCTAGCCGAATTGGTTCGGTAATATCATGCCGAATCCACTCAAAATTGGGATCGTCCATCCATTTGCTGATATTGTGCTTAGTCCCAGTGTAAAAATTATCCAAGCAAATGACTTGATGTTGCTCTTTCATCAGTCGATCGAGCAGATGAGAACCAATAAACCCAGCACCACCTGTGACTAAAATTCGCATAATTTAAAGTTTTGAAATTTAATTTGGTCTAAAAGTCTAACAGTAGTGTCCTCAGTATTATTCCCTAAGATCGGCAGATCGGCAACAGTCGGTACTATTTTTAGGTAATTATTCCGAAGATGGGGTAGGGACGCGATCGGTGGTGGCAATACGTACAGCTATGTGCTACCAATTACCCGATTGCCGATTGCTGGTTCGGGCTGGAAACCTAAGCTGAGAGGATAGTTGGATGTAAGTAGATGGCGATCGCGGCGACATGTCTACGGACAAAAGTCTAATTCCGTACAATCGCCTACATCCGCTGCCACACCTGAATCGTACCATCAGCACCACCAATGGCGATCGACTGACTCTGAGGAGAGATCGCGACCGACATCACCGAGCGACCCGGATCGCCTTTGAGAATGCTCCGGGCTTTATCACGAAAGCGCAGATCTTCACCTCGATACCAGACTTTGGCTTTACCATCTACACTACCAGTAATTAGATACTGACCGTCAGGGCTAAAAATACAAGCATTGATTTGTCCCGCATGGGCTTTAATCGTCTGCGTCAGCTCGATGGTGGGTGGCAGACCACTGCTGTAGTGGAGTTGCCACAAGACAATATAGCCATTCACAGTGCCGGCAGCGATCGTCTGGGTATCAGGGTCGATCGCCAGGGAACCGATACAATGTTTGTTGCCGCTCGACTCAGCGATCGCTTGACCCGTTGCCAGCGACCAAATCTTGATGGTACCGTTGTCGCCAGTACTTGCCACAAATTGACCATCGGCACTCAGCGCGATCGCCGCAATTGGTTCGGTATCGGTGATGATTTTGGTAACAGTCCCATCTGGTAGGCTCCACAGGACGATCGTCTGGTCAAAACTACCACTGACGAGGGTTTTGCTATCGGGGCTAATTGCCAGCGATCTGACTGAAGCCTGATGCTGAGTTAAATTTTCAATCAAAGTGCCAGTTTCGAGATTCCACAATTTAATTAGCTCATCCCAACTCCCGCTAGCCAGCAGCTTGCCATCAGCACTGACTGCCAATGCAAAGACACCTTTGAGATGATCCTGGAGGGTGTGAATTACCGTTCCGGTAGCTAGTTCCCACAATTTAATCGTCTTATCAAAACTGCCACTTACGAGTTTGGTACCGTCGGGCGTGAAGCTCAGACAGCGCACCCAATCACTGTGAGCAGTGATGGTTTGTTGGAGATTCCAGACCGGTTTTGCCCACAGATCGCCGCTGAGTTCTCCAGAAATCTGATTTTCGGGCATCAGCTCACTCGACATCAAATCTTCGGAGATCATCTCTAGCAGTGATTTGAGATCGACTGCTGGTTCGTCATCCTCTCCGCTCACAACTGGTGGGGCGGGGGTGCGCGGCATCGCGTCGGTGCCGAACGGCAGGCTGCCGTCGCCACCGCAGTCGCTCTCAAGCCCCAATTGCTGGGATACTTGAGTCAGATGGCGTTCTAGATACTCGACGCGATCGGCTAGAGCACTCCCTTCTAGCAGATCGACCACATCTTTGAGACTGCCTTCTACACCAGTGACATGCTCTTGCATTGAGAGCATCAGTTGTTTGTGGAGGTCGAATTTTTGGGCTAGTGCGGTCACCTCTTGGCGATCGGTGGCGGCGAGGGCAGCGGGGGCGGCTTTGTTGGCAGCCATTGTCTGTTTGACTAGAGCTGTGGCAAAGCTGCGGGCTTGGGCGATTTCTTGTTGGAGGACTTCACCTTGTTGCTGGAGTTCGCGATCGAATTTGCGTTCGAGTGTCCGCTCGTGGAGGCGGAGATTTTGATGCAGTCGCCACCGATTGAGCGCACTCAGGATCAGACTAATCAGGATCGGGACTAGAGCATGAATCCAATTTAAGGACGTGACGGCGGAGATCGTGCCGACGACGGATACCGCGATCGCTAGATATTCACTCAGATCTAACCAATGGAGATTTGACATTACAGTTATCGGTTATAAATTGTGAATCGCCCTGACGCGCAGTTGCCATGATTTTCTCACTCATTAGTGGAGCCACTGCCTTGACAGCAGTAGCCGTTGAGCATGAGCTGCGATGCCGCACTTGTGAAGTCGCGACTGCTAGCTGCGATCGCGGTGCCACCGCTACTGAGATCGAGCTAGCTGGTGTAATTTGGGTCTGAGCTGACTAAATGGAAGTTAACATCTCAACTGCACGCTAATAATCTCATAAACCGGACGGAGCAGCAAGTAGATCTAGCCGATCTGAGGACAATTTTCAAGTTTAGAGCTGTGCTTGACTGCCGAGTCGAGCGGTTACTAGTGCGGCGAAAAGCTTGTCCAGCAAGATTTTTAGGTGAACGGTACTGATTTTGTGGTATCTTTAATAAATTCTTAAGCAATGCTTAATAATATCCCTACTTAGCAGCTACGGTGATTTTAGACACCCGTAATTTTAGGTTCGCTAAATATTTAGATTACTTATTTCCATCCACAGGATTTGTTATGTATATTTGGCTACTAGCTAGGTTATGCTATAGCTAGTCATTGGCAGAATTGCTGCATTGGTAGTGACTGCCACAAACATCTGCAAAATTTCAGCATCGATTCCCAAAATTAGCCACCTCTCTCCACCATAGCCATTCATGATTCCCGATAGCGACTTGCGTCTCGATCCCTGTGCCGATCCCGTTCGTGTCATCTCGGCTCTGCCCGATAGCGATCGTGTCGATAAACCTGAAGAAGCATGTGGGGTGTTTGGAATCTATGCTCCCGGACAGGAAGTTGCCAAGCTGACCTATTTTGGTTTGTACGCACTGCAACATCGCGGTCAAGAATCGGCAGGTATCGCCACTTTCCAAGGACGACAACTGCACGAACATCGGGACATGGGATTGGTATCTCATGTCTTCAATCCAGAGATTTTACAGGGCTTACCTGGTGAGTTGGCGATCGGGCATACTCGGTACTCGACGACTGGATCGAGTCGCCGTTGCAATGCTCAACCGGTGATTGTCGATACTAGACTCGGACAACTCGCTCTAGCACACAATGGTAATCTTGTCAATACTACTCAACTGCGTGAATACCTAGTAGCTAGAGGTTGCGAACCCACCACCACGATCGATTCGGAACTGGTCGCGCTGATTATTCGGGAAGAAGTCAATAGTGGCAAAGACTGGGTTGATGCGACTATTAGTGCCTGTCTATTGTGTGTGGGCGCATTCAGCCTGACGATCGCGACTCCAGATGGCATCATGGCGATCCGCGATCCGTATGGGATTCGACCGCTGGTGCTGGGGATTATGCCCGACCATACCAGTCACTATGTCGTCGCTTCGGAGACTTGTGCCCTCGATATTATTGGTGCTGACTACGAGCGCGATGTCAAACCAGGTGAGTTGCTGTGGATAACCGCTGACGGTATTCGGGCGATCGATTGGGCACCCAAAGCAGCACCGAAGCTGTGTATCTTTGAGATGATTTACTTTGCGCGCCCGGATAGCTGGGTACATGAAGAGAGCTTATATAGTTACCGGATGCGCTTGGGCAAGCAATTGGCGATCGAATCATGTCAGGACGCTGATATTGTGATTGGAGTACCAGATTCCGGTATTCCGGCGGCGATCGGCTTTTCGGAAGCATCGGGTATTCCCTATGCTGAAGGCTTGATCAAAAATCGCTACGTGGGGCGGACATTCATTCAACCGACTCAAGAGATGCGAGAAGCAGGTATTCGGATGAAGTTAAACCCACTCAAAGACGTACTCAAAGGTAAACGAGTAATTGTGATCGATGACTCGATCGTCCGAGGTACCACCAGCCGGAAACTAGTCAAAGCTCTCCGCGATGCTGGGGCAACAGAAATTCACATGCGGATTTCGTCACCACCAGTCACTCATCCTTGCTTTTATGGCATCGATACCGATACCCAAGACCAATTGATTGCAGCAACTAAGTCTGTAGCAGAGATCGCCGCGCAAATTGGTGTCGATACATTGGCATACTTATCCTGGGACGGGATGCTATCTGCGACCAATCAAAATCCCAATAATTTCTGTTCGGCTTGTTTTACTGGGGATTACCCAGTCGAAATTCCTGATGGTCTCAAGAAATCCAAGCTCATGCTGGAGATGGGAGCGAGAGGATAGATTCAGTTGACAGTTGACAGTTGAGATCTACTTTGAGCTGAGGATCTATGGCTGTTGCGACAAACAGGGCGATCGAATATTACTCGATCGCCCTGTTTTATCATAGCTATAGTGGGATTGTCCTACGGACTAATTATCCTGGTGTAAATCCTATTCCAGAACTCAGATCCTTTCTATTTATTTGGTTGGGGAGTCATCCGTAGATAAGGCTTGAGTTCGGTGATGCCTTTAGGGAATTTAACCTTGGCTTCTTCGGTAGAAATTGTCGGAACAACCACACAGTCGCCACCATCAACCCAGTTAGCTGGAGTCGCTACACTGTAATTATCAGTGAGTTGCAGTGAGTCAATTACTCGCAGAATTTCATCAAAGTTGCGTCCGGTACTTGGGGGGTAAGTAATCGTCAACCGGAGTTTTTTGTTGGGGTCGATGATAAATACCGAACGGACAGTCACCATAGCATTGGCATTGGGGTGAATCATGTCATACAAATCGGAAACCTTTTTATCTGGATCGGCAATAATCGGATAATTTAGTGCTGAACCTTGGGTTTCGAGAATATCGCCAACCCAACCGTTGTGAGAATCTACATCATCGACACTCAACGCGATCGGTTTGACATTGCGCTTATCAAATTCTGGCTTTAATTTAGCCACTTCGCCGAGTTCTGTCGTACAGACTGGCGTGAAATCTTTGGGATGGGAAAATAGAATTACCCAACTGTTACCAGCCCACTCAAAGAAGTCAATCTCGCCTTGGGTAGTCGCTTGGGTGAAGTTGGGTACGGTGTCCCCTAATCTTAATTGCATAATCTATCTAAATAAGTGAAAGAGGATAGGAGCAACTTTCAATCGTGACACGAAGTCACCCCAATCGCTAGCACCATACATGTTTATTTACGATCGAGTCGGTAGTTAGGGATTAGGTGTTAGGGATTAGGTGTTAGGTGTTAGGGGTGAGGGAAACCTCTGCGGTGTGCATATTCCCTAAAGCCTAAAGCCCAAAACCCAAAGCCTAAAGCCTAATCGCTATACCAATAGGATAGTTTCTGGATAGCGATAGACTGTTTCTCCCGCCGTATTAACGCGCACCCGCTCGATTTTGGCTCCTAAGCTCCGCATTTTGGCCTCCAAGCAATCATAACCACGATCGAGATGATGGAGATCTTGAATCGTGGTTTTGCCTTGAGCTGCCAAACCAGCCAGTACCAGTGCGGCGGAAGCGCGCAAGTCGGTGGCGGTAACTGTCGCCCCAGACAACATGGCTACACCTTCGACGATCGCGTGATTGCCTTTAACTTTGATATTGGCACCCATCCGCTTGAGTTCGGCGACGTGTTGGAGCCGATTTTCAAATACTGTCTCGGTAATCACACTACTCCCCTCACTCACCGCCAGCATCGCCATAAACTGCGCCTGCATATCGGTGGGAAATGCTGGATAGGGGAGCGTCTCGATATCTGTGCCTCTAAGTATCCCAGTCGGAATTACCCGCAGCCGATCGGGTGCCTCGATCGCGACATTGGCACCAATCTGTCTTAATTTGGCGATTGCGGCGGTGAGATGATCGGGAATGACTGGATACATGCTAATTTCGGAATTAGTAATCGCGCCAGCAACCAGAAATGTCGCTGCTTCGACGCGATCGGCAATAATCCGATAGTCGGTCGAGTGGAGCTTATCGACACCCACGATCGTAATCCGATCGGTACCCGCACCGATGATTTTGGCACCCATCGAAATACAGAAATTTGCCAAATCGACAACTTCTGGTTCCTTAGCGGCGTTTTCTAAGATCGTCTCACCATCGGCTAGCGTCGCCGCCATCATCAGTGTTTCGGTCGCACCGACGCTGGGATAGTCCAGATAAATCTTCGCCCCCTGGAGGCGTTTATTGGCCCCAGTGAGGTAAGCATTGACGATGCCATGCTCGATTTCGACATGGGCACCCATCGCCTGTAGCCCCCGGACGTGCAATTCGATCGGTCGCGCACCGATCGAGCAACCACCGGGCATCGGCACTTTGGCAACTCCCAATCTAGCCAAAATCGGCCCGATCGCGAAAAAAGCCGCCCGCAATTTGGAAACCAGCTCAAATGGCGGTGTATGACAGTTAAAGCCAGTGGTATCAAAATCTAAGATTTCACCATTCCGTTGGATTTTGACACCCAGGGCTTCGATAATCTGGCACATCTTATCGACATCTACCAGTCCTGGAATGTTTTGTATCCTACAGCCGCTCGAACATAGTAACGCGCCAGCCATCACAACTAATGCTGAATTCTTGGCACCACTGATTTTTACTTCCCCTGACAGCGGATTCTGACCCCAGATGTGAATGACAGGCTTTTCTGTTGCTAACATATTTTGGGTGGTGGTTGTGCTACTGATAGGTCTTTCCTCCAAATTCCAAGAGATTGCGGTCGGGATTACTGATTTTTGCTTAAATTCTACAGGAATTAAGCCATAAATACGATCGATCTTCAGCAATTAAGCAGTTATCTTTTGGCTGGCGGTAAAATTTGTTACTAAGTCATTAGTTAACAAGCTCTATTCAACATGCTATGGAACGCACAGCAATGTGTTCCTGGACACCACTCTTTCAACTTAGGATCTACTAAAAAGTCCCAGAATTACTGAATGTATAGTTAGTAACGATCGGCTAGTTTTCTCAAAGTCATAATAGCCGATCGCGACCCAATTCCAAAACAACGGGCTGGGCAATTGCCCAACCCGTTGTTTTTCGACCACAAAATGGTCGATTTGTGTGGCAGGATCGTTATTCCTGCGGTGTTGACTTGACAGGATCGGACTTATGATGAAATCTAATCCCCAAAAATATGTCATAGACAAAATGGAGAAAGTCCTTGCCCTGCAATAATCCTAATGACTGATGACACCCTTTTGATTCGAGTAGTGGTTTGGTTGCTCGGTACGCAGCTTGATACTTGTACCAAGGAATTGATGGCCACAAATGATGAATTAAGTGATAGTTTTGTCCGAAAATTAGGATGTTGAGGATCGCGCCAGGATAGACGCGGGCATTTTTCCAGCGATTGCGATCTTTGAAGGGACGGTGTGGTAAATAATCAAAAAATAGTCCTAGTGCCAATCCCACTACCAATGCTGGTGAAAACCAAAAATTGAAGATGAATCCCGTATACCCATATTGACAGGCAATATAAATTACCAACCCCACGAACAACCTACTTAGAAACCATTCTAGTAGCTCGTATTTTCGCCACAATTTGCGCTGGAAAAAGTAGATCTCATGGTAAAAAAATCTGGCTGCGATCAGCCACAGTGGCCCACCTGTAGATACGAAATGATCGGGATCGTTGTCGGGATCGTTAACGTTGGCATGGTGTTGGATGTGGACGCGAGTAAACACTGGAAATGCAAACCCCAACATCAACGCACTCACATGTCCCATCGTTGCATTAGCGATCCGATTGGGATGCGCTGCATTGTGAGAAGCATCGTGAATCACGGTACCTGCCATATGTAAAGCCAAGACATTGAAGCCGAAGCAACACCAACCTGGGAACTGCCATTGCCAATAGCCGATCGTCGAGATCGTCACTAAAGCAATTGCGCCAAAGAACATGAAGACGTTGGGATTCAAGTCATCAGGCGGTCCCAAAAATTCCCTAGGGACTCTGAGGGGCTGCTGTGCCTCGGACATGCGATTTTCACTCCGTTACAAATTGGGATTAAGCTTTGCTTTCGTAGTATACGCTAATCCCACCAGATGATAAAGATTTGTGAAATTTTTTAATCTAATGTAAATAATGTAAATGCCACAATCTCGCTAAATCCGCCGGCAATGGGGGCAGCGATCGGCGATCGCCTCAATACTACTGATGGAGTTGCCGCCGCAGGGTAAGGGGGCTAAAACCGCTCCCAGTGGCACAGTTGCAATTACACTCGCTCAGAAATAATAACCCTAACTAATCGATCGCGCCCAAACGCTGAGGATTTGTTATCTGTGGCTAATTATTCAAAATTTTATTGTTTTGACAACAGTAGTACGATATCCGGCGATATTTAGCTGTCAAATCTGAGAATGGGCAACCCGAGGCTCGAACTCGGAACCAACGGATTAAGAGTCCGATGCTCTACCATTGAGCTAGTTACCCTAATTTATTCACTTATTCTAGCACCGAACCAATTATTAATTATGAATAGAGCTAGTGAAGTTGGTCAACCTCATTTATGATGAAGATCGGAGCCATTGGCGGTGCTTTGCAGATCGAGTCTAATTTTCAACTTCTCGCTCGGGCACAGTCCTTACTTTACGAACGAGTCCGCCATATCTGAGCTGCTATATGAATCATTTTGAGATCGATCGGTCGTCTTTTACTGTCACTACACCGCTATACTACGTTAATGATATTCCCCACATCGGACATGCCTACACGACGATGGCTGCCGACACGATCGCCAGGTGGCAACGACTCAACCACCGGGATGTCCTCCTGATTACTGGCACCGACGAACATGGACAGAAGATCGAGCGGACGGCGATTGCGGCCGGGGTAGAGCCGCAAGTCCACTGCGATCGGATTGTGGCTGAGTTTGACGCATTGTGGGGCAAGCTAGACATCAAATACGACCGATTTGTCCGCACGACCGCCGCCAATCATCAGACGATCGTCAATGAATTTTTTCAGCGGGTGTGGGATCGGGGCGATATTTATAAAGGCACTCAACAGGGATGGTACTGCGTTTCCTGCGAAGAGTTTAAGGAAGAACGCGATCTCCTTGCCGATAAGCATTGTCCGCTCCATCCGAGCAAGCAAGTCGAATGGCGGGATGAAAGCAATTATTTTTTCAGATTATCTAAATATCAGCAGCAGTTGGAAGCTTTATATGCGGAGCGTCCTGATTTTATCTTGCCAATTAGTCGTCGCAATGAAGTTTTGAAATTCGTGGCGCAAGGGTTACAAGATTTTTCAATTTCGCGCGTGAATGTTGATTGGGGAATTCCGCTACCAACAGATCCCCAGCAAACGATTTATGTCTGGTTCGATGCTTTATTAGGTTATATGACAGCATTGCTCGATCCAAATGTCGAACCTAGTCTAGATAACGCTCTCCAGCACCGGTGGCCGATTAATTTGCATTTAATTGGTAAGGATATTTTACGGTTTCATGCTGTCTATTGGCCGGCAATGTTGATGTCAGCAGGATTACCACTGCCAGAGCGCGTCTTTGCACATGGTTACTTTACTAAAGATGGTAAGAAAATCAGCAAAAGCGAGGGCAATGCGATCGACCCGATCGATTTAGTAAATCGGTATGGGGCGGAGCCATTACGCTACTATTTTCTCAAAGAGATCGAATTTGGACAGGACGGCGATTTTAATGAGTCCCGCTTTATTGAGATCGTTAATGCCGATCTTGCCAATAATTTAGGGAACTTGGTCAATCGCACCATCAATATGGCTAAAAAGTATTACCAGGGTCGAATTCCCTGCGATGCTAAAGATATTGCTGCTGACAATCCGCTGAAGATTTTAGGGCAAAACTTGGGCGCACAGGTAGATAATGCTTATCAGAATCTCGCTTTTAAAGATGCTTGTGAGGCAGTTTTTACCTTAGTGCGTGCTAGTAATAAGTATGTGGACGATCTGGCTCCCTGGACGCTATTCAAACAAGATAAACAAACTGAGTTAGCCCAAGTTTTAGCTGCGGTTCTAGAATCAGCACGACTGTGCGCTTATCTCCTCTCGCCGATCCTCCCCAAGATCGGTACGGATATCTATCGCCAATTGGGTTTGACAATCGATTTCGATGTTGTCTGTGGCGATCGCTACTCAGAGCTAGAGCCATCAATGTTACCAGATGATTGGGAGCAGCATCGGGAGTGGGGAATGCTCAAGGCAGATCGACTCTTGGGCGAACCACAGCCAATTTTTACCAAGTTAGAACTAACGACAAATGTTACCAGCTAATCTTTTTTAATCTGTTATGCTCAAGATGGTCAATTAATTGTCATCGATCGGTTTAATATATAAATCAACTCTGCTAATTTCAAATTTTCAAAACTTTTTTAAATCAAACATAATCTCACTAACGATGAACAGTTTCAACCATGATGAAAATTCGATATTTTCAGCACAGCAGGTCTTGGAAAATCGGGGCAGAGTCGCAATTTTTGTCGATGGGTCAAATTTATTTTATGCAGCACTACAGTTAAACATTGAAATCGACTATACCAAGTTATTAGCGCGGCTGACTGGCGGTTCGAGACTACTCCGCTCTTTTTTCTATACTGGAGTCGATCGCACCAATGAGAAGCAGCAAGGGTTCTTGTTGTGGATGCGGCGGAATGGATATCGAGTCATTGCTAAAGACTTAGTTCAACTCCCCGACGGTTCCAAAAAAGCCAATCTCGACGTAGAAATCGCTGTCGATATGATGGCATTAGTCGGATCTTATGATACGGCGGTTTTGGTCAGTGGCGATGGCGATCTAGCTTATGCTGTCGATGCCGTAAGTTATCGTGGCGTGCGGGTAGAAGTAGTCAGCTTGCGATCGATGACCAGTGATAGTTTGATTAATGTATCCGATCGCTATATCGATCTGGAAAATGTCAAAGAAGAAATTCAAAAAACACCCAGAAATAACATTTTGGCTGTCACCCCTGATTATCTGGACTTAGATCGATTGTAGGCATGAGAAAATCTGGGTTGAGCAAAAAGGTAAATTGTGGCATCAAAGTTGGCTTGACACTCACACTCGTCGCGCTTGGTGCTTGCCGTCCGACTAGT
>JBBRVB010000017.1:0-23577 GCA_038247275.1 Chroococcales cyanobacterium | reverse complement strand
GATTTACCAAAAAGGTATTTCACTCAATAAATCAGCAATGAAAGAAGTGGAAAAAAGATTAGAACGAAACCCACGACTCCCGAAATGGGACATTTTAATTCGCCCAGCCTAATCGGGTATATTCTTTGTCGGGAATCACCTTAGTGCCGAGATCGATTCTCTTCCAGAGACGCTACGCGATCGGATCTTCTCTTGAGATAGCAACCGCTAAGGCCGTGAGGACAATTCCTACTTTATAAGTCTAAACTCCCAATACATAACTTTAATTTTTCAGCTAAAGATCGCACATTAGGCTCTCTCAAAAGACCATAATGATTGCCTACAATATTGCGGACTAACACATTACCATCAACTAAATCACTCCAACCCAAATCTCTGTACAGAGCGTATTCCATTGTTTGGACTTGACAGCGGAATAGATATATATCTCCTGTATAAGCTTGGGGATAATAGTCGCGATCGGCTTGGAAATTATTATTGATGATATTTAAAAGCTGAGGACTGGGATTTTTCGCTGATAACTCTCTAATGAAAAATTCGTGAGGATCGACTTTTTTGAGGCGATGATTAATGCGATCGATCGTATATTTCCAGCGTTCTGCTCGATCGAGTTGCCATAAATTACTGAGATGAATTGGCAGAGCTTTTAGCAATGATGGTCGTAACGGCGGGGTTTGGGGTGCGGGGATATCTAATAATCCCAGGAAACCAACTTGCTTGCCCTGTGCTTGGAGTTGGCGGGCAATCTCAAAAGCGATCGAGCCGCCAAATGAGTAACCGATTAGCAGATATGGGCCGTCTGGCGTGACTGTTAGCAGCTCTTGGATATACCTACTTGCCATATCCTCAATCCGATTTAAGGGCGGTTGTAGCCCATCTAAGCCTTGAGATTGGAGACCATAGATTGCCCGTTCGTTGCCGAGATAAGTAGCGAGGGAATAGTATTCGAGAATATTCCCCCCAACTGGATGGATACAGAATAAGGGTGGTTTGGCGGTGTCACCAGCTTGAATCAGGACTAATGATGACCAGGGTGCTGCATCCGTTGGTTGCAGGATGAGCTGGGCGAGTCGATCGATCGTCTGTGTTTGCAATAGGGTTGCTAAGGGAAGATTTATGCCCCAAATTTGCTTGATTTGATTGAAGAGCCGCACCGCCAAGAGGGAATGTCCCCCCAATTCAAACCAATTATCATGAATGTCGATCGATTGTTGTCCTAGCAATTGCTGCCAAATTTTGGTCAGCTCAAGTTCGATCTCACCCTGTGGCGGGACAACAGTAGTATTGACAGCTTGTCTAAGATCCGAAGGTGCAGGCAAAGCGGCTAAATCGACTTTGCCATTGACAGTCATCGGCAAGGATTCTAATAGCACAAACAGCCCTGGGATCGTGTAATCTGGCAATATTTGGGCGACGAAATTTCGTAAGTCACGAATACTGGGGGCTTCAGAGTGAGGATTAGCAACACAATAGGCAACTAGTTTTTTATCATCAGGACGATCTTCACGGACAATTACCACCGTCTGAGCGATACTGGGGTGACGATCGACTGCCATTTCGACTTCAGTTAATTCGATCCGAAATCCCCTAATCTTGACTTGGCGGTCGATCCGGCTGATAAATTCTATATTCCCATCCGCACGGGCGCGAACTAAGTCGCCCGTCTTGTATAGTCGTCCCGAAAACGCCTGACTAAAGGGATTGGGGATGAATCTGGTGGCAGTCCGCTCGGGACGATTGAGATAACCGCGTGCTAGGGCAGCACCACCAATGTGTAGCTCTCCAGGTGTCCCGATTGGCACTGGTTGAAGATCGGAATCGAGTACATATACCTGCACATTTGCCAGGGGGCGACCGATAGGTACTTCCAATCGATCGGGATCGGCAGCTAATTCTGACAAATCTGCATAGAGAGTAATAATTGTCGCTTCGGTCGGGCCATAGGTATTAATCAGTCTCACTTGCTGCCCCACAACTTGCTGCCAAGCGCGGAATCTAGAAATCGCGGCTTTTTCCCCACCAATAATCGTTAATCGCAGGGAGGGAGGAAGTTGGAGCCGATCTGCCTCTAGTCTAATTGTCAATTCATGCCAATAGGCAGTAGACAAACTCACCATCGTAATTTGCCACTCCCGACAGTGCTGCAAAAAGGTGCCGATTTCGATCGTTTCGGCTGTTCTTAAAACTAAAGTTGCTCCAGATGTTAGACAAGTGTAAATTTCTTCGGCACTAATATCAAAGTTAAGGGATGCAAATTGGAGGACGCGATCGACTGGTGTCATGCCATACTCAGTATTAACCGCGATCGCATAGTTGACAAGAGAGCGGTGTTCGATCTGGACTCCTTTCGGCTGTCCAGTCGAGCCGGATGTATACATGACATAAGCTAAGTGATGCGGCTGGATTGCTCTGGTCAGGTTTGGGACTAGTTGCGATTCCTGATTTGTGGGTAGCTCTCGATCGATACAGACTATTTTTGCCTGATGTTCTGGCAGTTTGGTGACTAATTTTGATTGCGTTACCACAATAGTCATCGCCGTATCGGTAATGATGAAGCTGAGTCGATCGTGGGGATAGCCTGGATCTAAGGGTACATAAGCCCCGCCAGCTTTTAAAATCCCCAGTATCCCGATTAACATTTCGACCGAGCGTTCGACACTAATGCCAACCAGCATATCGGGTTTGACTCCCAAGCTGACCAGATGTGCAGCTAATCGATTGGCTCGATCGTTTAATTCGCGATAGGTAAGCTGTTCGATTATGGATACCACTGCTAAGTGGTCAGGGTAAAGTTCGACGTTGGCTTCAAATAGTTGATGAATACATCGATCGGTTGGATCGGTTGGAACTGTACCATTCCATTCCCACGATGATGGGTGTGAAATCGATCGCGCCAAATCAGCAGAATTTCCAACTAATTGTCGCTCAAGTCGGGAATTTTCCTGGGGTATAAGACCATCCATAAACATTAATTAGTTAATTCTGAAGTCAATAACAAAATATTGTAATTTATCAGCGCAATCAGCGATCTAGATCGACCTCTAACGTAGCTATTTCGCTCGATCGTAATCCACCAAAGTGCTGATTTTCTCAGCCGTTTAGCCGACCGGAGATGAGATATTATCGATCCTACGAGAGTCACTCGATCGGCTCTGCAAAATGCCGCTTCGATCGCCGCCACAATCCTGACTTTTGACATCGCGAAGCTCTAATTGCTGTACCGTCAAACAAATCAAAATCCAAAAAGCGATCGATAACCGTCTTGCGGTGGGACGCATTATGGACATGAAAAAGTCGCCTGTGGCGGCGGTCTGTCGGGGATATAAGTTGAGAAGCTTGCCTCTAGTCAAGAGCCTGAGAGACAGGAAAAAGGTTGTTTTGCTGTGTGAATTGACCCGACAGCAAAACAACCTTTGATAATCTCCGCATTCATGCCAGAGAGTACGTCAAAATTCTCCTCGCCATAAAGCTAGAGGATCGATCGTGGGTGAATATGGCGGCCAACAATAGATCCGCCGATCGTTCGGCTCAAATGATGGCTGTGCAAAACCCAAGCCCAAGCACAAATGACTCAGTACCTCGGTGTATGCTCGATCGTGTCCTGGATACCCTAAGTGTGCGTGAGCGTATTCATGAGCGACTAGAGCCAACCAATCGGCTGGTGCAACTCTCCCGACATCTACCAAAATTGTCGTCGGAGTGGTATCAATATTACAAAAGCCATCTAGTTGCACGGATGAAGCAAATGGTACTGCCAAAATCTGGATCGATCGCCGCTGCTGTGCTAGAGTGGCTGCACCAACGACAGGGACGAAACAGTCATGACAGGCATTCAGATGGACTTGGAGCGATCGATTGACAGTCTCAATCTGCTTACCGATCCAGTTGCAAATGGAGACTCGATCGCGAATATTGCTCATCACATCGATCGTCTGTGGTGGCAAGACAGATTGCACCCGATCTAGATACTCTACACCCGCCCGATATGCTTGGGTGCGATCGCTGGCAATCACCAGCCGAGGGGGGAAACAAGTAACTTCGGATCGATATTCTCAGCAACTTTGTCTCCAGGTGATGCTGGTAAGACGCGTGTTTCGGTGCAGAATGTCGCTGTACTAAATCCACCCATCCGTTTGACAGTGCTGCTGCGGACGCGGACATTAGGGCTAGGGAACCAGAACCGTTCGACCGAACTCATGATGTCATACTCGGTAATCAATACCAAACCACCATCGTTGTCCATGTGGTAATGTCCCGCTACCGACACGATCTCAGCATAGCCGCGATCGCGCAGCAATTGACCACTGTGGGGCTTGTCAGCGTCGGGAACTAGCGCAAATAAAGTCTGACCTTCATGGTTTTCGCCCTCTTGATCCCAACCCATCGAAGCCGCCCAAGTCACACGACAGCCGCCGACAGCTCGGCTGGGATCGACTTGATGTGATTCACACAGCGCGATGATTTCGGGGTCTTGAGCCGTCAATGCTTTAACTTCAATCTCTGATTCACCCATCTCCGATCGTCTAAATGCCAAGTGATGGGTCGTCCGTTTCGATCGCCATCTACCAGCACTATGCTGAAAAAACTCCATTACGTCCATCATGGGCGGATTCTTCTTAGTAACTCAGTCTTAATTTTAGCAAGTTTGGGGATAGAGGGTAGATGGTAGATGGTAGATGGTAGATGGTAGGTGGTAGAGGGTAGGTGGTAGAGGGTAGATGGTAGGAAGAGAAAACAGGACACTTGTGTCCAAACGGGTAGAGGGTAGGTGGTAGAGGGTAGAGGGTAGGAAGAGAAAACAGGACACTTGTGTCCAAACGGATAGAGGGTAGGTGGTAGATGGTAGATGGTAGGAAGAGAAAACAGGACACTTGTGTCCAAACTCTTAATCCACTATTCCCTATTCCCTATTCCCTATTCCCTATTCCCTACCCTCTACCCTCTACCCTCTACCCTCTAACAACTATTTACGTGACCTAGTGGTAAAGTTTTGTTAAAATACAGATTGGGACACCCGCCCTCCCATTACTACTCCTGGAGAAAATTAATTTCATGCTGCGACTGGAACATATCTGCAAGATTTATCCCACAGGTGAAGTCCTCAAGGACATTAATTGGGAAGTTAAGTCAGGAGATCGAATTGGGTTGGTAGGAGCCAATGGGGCGGGTAAATCTACCCAAATGAAGATTATCGCTGGACAAATTGAACCCACCAGCGGCGAAATCATCCGTCCGAATAGTCTGAATATTGCCTACCTCAACCAAGAATTTGATGTCGATCCGACGCGGACTGTCAAAGAAGAATTGTGGCAAGCATTTGGTGAAGCCAATCGAGTTCATTCTCAACTCAATGAAATCCATCATCAGTTAGAGACTGCAAGTGGTGATGAGCTAGATATTTTACTCAATCGGATGGATAAATTCCAGCGATTGTATGAAGCCTTAAATGGTTATGCACTCGAAGCTGAAATCGACAAGATTTTACCAGAAGTGGGGTTTGAATTAGAAGATGCCGATCGATTGGTAAGTGCTTTTAGTGGCGGTTGGCAGATGCGGATGAGTTTAGCCAAAATATTGCTCCAATTTCCCGATCTGTTACTACTAGATGAGCCGACAAACCATTTAGATTTAGAAACGATCGAATGGTTGGAAAATTACCTTCGTAAGCTTGAAACGCCGATGGTAATCATCTCACACGATCGCGAGTTCTTAGATCGGCTCTGTAATCAGATCGTCGAAACCGAGCGCGGTGTATCGAGTACTTATCTTGGTAACTATTCATCATATCTCGAACAAAAAGCTGAGAATTCATCTGCTCAACTAAATGCCTTCGAGCGACAACGCAAAGAACTCGAAAAGCAACAAGCTTTCGTTGAAAAATTTAGAGCCAGTGCTACCCGTAGTACTCAAGCAAAGAGTCGCGAAAAACTGCTCGATAAAGTCGAGCGCATCGCCGCTCCAGTATCCAGTATGCGAACCCTGAGCTTCCGTTTTCCTCCCGCACCTCGGAGCGGTCGCGAAATTGTTGAAATCAAAGATTTAGAACACGTATACGGTGATAAAATTCTGTTCATGGGTACAGATTTATTTATCGAACGTGGCGATCGAATTGCCTTTTTAGGTCCTAATGGTTGTGGTAAATCTACCCTATTAAAAATGATTATGGGGATGGAACATCAGACTGGTGGTTCCATCAAACTCGGTGAACATAATGTCATTCCTAGCTATTTTGAACAAAATCAGGCAGAAGCATTAGATCTCGAAAAGACAGTCATCGCGACTATTCACGATGAGGTTCCCGACTGGAAAAATGAAGAAGTTCGTACCTTATTAGGTCAGTTCTTATTTACTGGTGACATGGCATTCAAAAAAGTTGAATCGCTGAGTGGCGGTGAAAAAGCCCGACTCGCACTAGCGAAGATGCTCTTGATTCCAGCGAATCTACTAATCTTGGATGAGCCGACTAATCACTTAGATATTCCAGCGAAGGAGACGTTAGAAAATGCCCTGATTGACTATGATGGCACAGCTCTAATTGTCTCTCACGATCGCTACTTTATCTCCCAAGTTGCCAATAAAATTGTCGAAGTGCGGGATGGCGAGTTTCGGGTATATCTGGGTGATTATCATTACTACCTCGACAAGTTAGCAGAAGAACGCCAAGCTGCCAAACAGCAAGCCTTAGCCGCTGCTGAAGTAGCTAAGAAAGCAGCGAAAGCTGAAAAGGCTAACATGAAGAAAAAATAGTAATCATAATTAAAATCTGCCACAAACCTGATTTCTTGAATGAGTCAGGTTTGTATTTTTTAATTACAATAATCTTGAAAACCGAGTTGAAAATATTAAGATAAATGACAGAGTAGATGAATAAAGTAGATGAAATCAACAATTTTTGGTTTGGCACGCCCGATCGCTTAGAGTATGGCAAACCTCGATCGATGTGGTTTAGATCCGATCCATTAATCGATCGAGAGATTAAAAAGCGATTTGCCGAAATCTATCAATTTGCGGCGGCTGGTTTATTAGATGGTTGGCAAGATGCTCCGTCTAGTTATGTGGCTTTAATTATTACCCTCGACCAATTTCCCCGGAATATGTTTCGCAGTGAACCAAAGGCTTTTGCTACTGATGAAATAGCTTTGTCCTTTGCCAAACATGCTGTAGAAATCGAAATCGATCGCCTGTTATTACCAGTGCAAAGATGGTTTATATATCTACCATTTGAGCATAGCGAAAATCTTAAAGACCAAGTAGAATCAGTAATATTATTTGAAACTTTAGCATCAGATCCCGATAGTCAAATCGCGATCGAGTCTGCTCACACTCACTATGAATTAATCAAAACCTTCGGACGCTTTCCCCATCGTAATCAAATTCTAGGTAGAACGAGTACTCCTACTGAATTAGAATTTCTCGCTCGTCCCGATACTTTTCATGGTTGAGATCGCTCTGATGAAAGTTGCATACCGAGTTAAATTTTGATGACAGATTTGTTGGCGTATTCTCTGTGAAAGAGAATCGATTTCAGGTCATCTTCAGCTATGATGCCGAGTTTATTTACCAGCCACTTCTTGAAAGACTGAGGATCGCCACCATTGACTCGATCGCCAAAAGTCTAGAAAGTTACCATTTGAGGAGACTCTTTCCACTAAAATTGAGTAACCACTATCGACCTACCCCACAAATGCTCACAAATGCCCCCCTACTGGTAGTTCAAGATGTCCGTGCTGGCTATGTCCCTGGCTCGGATATCCTCAACGGGATTAATTTTGTCGTTCAACCAGGCGAACTGGTGGCGGTGATTGGGGGAAATGGTGCGGGTAAATCTACCCTAGCGAAGACGATTTTTGGACTATTAACGCCTAATAGTGGCACGATTACGTTTAAAGGCGAACAGATTGGGGGTTTAAAATCCGATCGAATCGTGCAAAGAGGGATGTGTTATGTCCCCCAAATCTCGAATGTGTTTAAGTCACTGACAATCGAGGAAAATCTGGATATGGGCGGTTTCATCCGTTCGAGCGATCTCAAGCAACTCAAACAAAAAATCTACACAATGTTTCCCCGCCTTGCCGAGCGACGCAAACAGCGTGCCGGCACCCTCTCAGGTGGCGAACGCCAGATGTTAGCGATGGGCAAAGCTCTAATGCTCGATCCCGAACTATTAGTCCTTGATGAGCCTTCTGCGGCACTTTCGCCCGCACTCGTCACTGATGTGCTCAAGCAGATTCGGGCGATTAATGAAACTGGTACGGCAATTGTGCTCGTCGAGCAAAATGCTAAAAAAGCACTAGCCATGTCCGATCGAGCTTATGTTTTGGATACTGGGATTGTCAAGCATGAGGGGATTGCCACTGACTTACTCAAAGATCCCAAGGTCATCGAAACTTATCTCGGTGTTGGCGGCCATTAACACCAATGCTAACTTAACAGTTGACAGTTGACAGTTGACAGTTGAGAGCGAAAAGTGCGTTCTTGGGGCGCGACGTTTTGGGGGGAAGCTTCCCCCCAAAAGCTCGCTTCTTTGCCCTGTCTTGTCTTGTCTCCAATTCAGCCACCTAAATTCTCCAATAATAACTCCACTCGCTCGCGATGTTCGGCAAGAAAACTTTCACATTGCTGCAAGGATGCCACGGCGATCTCAAACTGACTGAATACCTCAGCTAGATCTAAATCTCCACCTTCAATTTTTGCTAAGATTTCCTCCACCCGATCGACCGTTTCTTCGTACTTCCAATTAGGATTCTTTTTGACCATTTTCGATACCAATTACTTGAACTTGAACTTGCCCACAACCGAGTTGAATCGATAACTCTGCGCCCACAACTACTCGATCGCTCTGCCGAACGATCGTCCCATCCTGTTGCCGGACTAAGGCATAGCCGCGCTGCAAAACCAAGCGCGGATCGAGGGTCGTACAGCGTTCTCGCAGGTGTAATTGTTGTTGACGAGTAATCTGCAATCTAGTCGCGATCGCCCGTTGGAGGCGATGCTGAAGACCTGTGAGTCGATCGGCTTCCAGCTCCAATTGCCGATCGGGTTTGATGCGTTCGCACCGTCGCCGGAGTTGCCCTAATGCGGACTGTCGATCGAGTGATGCTCGATAAATAGTAGCTCGGAGTCGATCGACTCGACTATAGTGCTCGTCGATTAAATCTTCAAGAGCGGGCACAACCAGCATCGCGGCTGCGGTGGGAGTAGTTGCGGCGGCATCGGCAACTAGATCCGCTA
The DNA here is from genome assembly GCA_038247275.1 of Chroococcales cyanobacterium. GTDB lineage: Bacteria > Cyanobacteriota > Cyanobacteriia > Cyanobacteriales > Chamaesiphonaceae > Chamaesiphon. The sequence continues at coordinate 14,346 of JBBRVB010000017.1, read as the reverse complement.
GGGACTCATCGCGCTCGTGTCCGATCCCAGTCACGACGGGAATCGGACATTCTGCAATCGCCCGAACGACAATCTCACTATTAAAACAGCTCAAATCTTCAGTCGCACCCCCACCTCGGGCGAGAATCAGCACCTCAGCACGCCCATCGAGTGTCACCCGCGCGATCGCCCGTTCGATCGATGTTGGTGCGGTTTCCCCCTGCACCGTCGCTGGCGACAACAATACCAGCACCCCAGGATAGCGCGACAGTAGCGATCGTTGAATATCTCCCCAAGCCGCCGCTGTCGCCGCAGTGACTACCGCGATCGTCTGGGGATGAGTCGGTAACTCTTGTTTGCGCTCTGAGTCGAACAAACCTTCTGCCGACAATCGCTGTCTGAGCCGTTGCAATCGCAACGCCTGTAAACCCTCTCCCAGGGGTAAAACCTGCTGCGCCTGGAATTGATATTTGCCATGTGGCGCATAGACAGCAATCTTGCCAAACACGAGCACTTCCATCCCCACTTGGGGCTTGGTCTCCAGCTCGGGAACTTGACTTTTCCAGACTACCGCTGGCAGAGCCGCTTTACCCACTTTGTCCTTGAGCGTAAAGTAGATCCCCGAAGGATGATGTGACGCACTAGAAACTTCACCACTTACCCATACCTGTCGCAGTTGCGGAGTTTCTAGCAAAGCTTGCTCGATATATCTGGTAAAACAATCGATCGAGATCGGATCTAGATCTGAGTACACTCGATCGGGTGATGCATGATTCAACATTGTCAAGCGTAAGTTGTCAAGTATTTAGAGGGTAGAGAGTAGAGGGTAGAGAGTAGAAGGTAGAGAGTAGTTTTCAAGCAATAATTGCTAGTTTGGAGCAAGTTTTGTTAGTTGTTATGTACTGGTATAAGATGTGAGTATACCTATCAAGCTAGTCTAACTCAACATTAGTTGCTCCCGAGCAACTGAGCCAATATAAGCATCGTTTAATGGATGAGAGAAACTTTAGTTGGGTGTGTTGGGTTTCACTCCCAACTTAAATTCAGAATGAAGTGAATGCCGCTTTACGCTTCCCACAAGTCGAACCTTACGCAGAGGAGTTTGAGGAGCGGCGTTCCGCTGTCTTGATTTGCTAAACCGTCGGGGAACCCGACGAGCGCAAATCGCTCCTCAACGGGGGGGCTGGGGGTCGGTACCCCCAGATCCGGGTTCTGTCTCCGCTAGGAAAATTGCAGCCCACAAGTATATATCGTTTGCCGCTTCGCTCAAGACCACATCCTTTGGTAGATATGTATATTATTAAATGCTCATTCCTAACCAAAGCTACTTAAGGGATGGTAGATCCGATCGACCCCAACAAAAGCCAGATGGTTAAGATAGATATATGCCCTGACAGTTATTTTTGAGCTAGTGGAAATCCTCACGGCTGACAGCAATCGGTTTCGGCTAGGGCACAACTACTTACCTGCAAATTTGAACACCTTCAAGGAGAATTGAGCATGAGATATCGCCGCTTGGGACATTCTGGCTTGCAAATCAGTGAATTGTCCCTGGGATCTTGGATCACTTATGGCAATCAAGTAGACAAGAGTGCTGCGATCGACACCTTAGCCGCTGCCAGAGATGCCGGTGTGAATTTCTTTGATAATGCCGAAGTATATGCCGGGGGCAAAGCTGAAACCCTGATGGGCGATGCGCTCAAGCAGCTAGGTTGGGAGCGAGAATCTTATATTATTTCCACCAAATTCTATTGGGGAATCGCTGAGGGTCCCAATCGCAAGAATACCCTCAATCGCAAGTACCTCCACCACGCGATCGATGGTTCCCTCCAACGCTTGCAATTGGACTATGTAGACCTCGTATTTTGCCATCGTGCCGATCCGAATACACCGATCGAAGAGACGGTCTGGGCGATGCACGATATGGTACAACAAGGTAAAGCTCTCTACTGGGGCACGTCCGAATGGTCGGCAGCAGAGATCCGCAGCGCATGGCAGATCGCCGAACGACATCATCTCCACAAGCCAGTGATGGAGCAACCCCAGTACAATTTATTTCATCGCGATCGAGTCGAAACCGAATATGCCAGTCTCTATGAGGAGCAAGGATTGGGTCTGACTACTTGGAGTCCGCTGGCTTCTGGCGTGCTCACGGGTAAATATGCCAACGGCGTTCCGGCGGGGAGTCGATCGACTTTACCTGGTTATGCGTGGTTGCAACAAATGGTAACAAACCAAGACTGGATTGCTGCTACCGAACGGCTGCGCCCGATTAGTGACGACCTTGGCTGTACCTTATCGCAATTGGCGATCGCTTGGTGTGCCAGCAATCCCCATGTCAGTACCGTCATTACTGGAGCCAGTAACCAGGCTCAAGTGATTGAAAATATGGGCGCGATCGAGATTATTCCCAAAATCGATGCCGAGTTAAAGCATAAAATTGCCACAGCAGTAGGTACAATCGGACTCAATTCACCCGGATAATCTCGATCGTTATGGCTGACGACGCTGTTTGACAGCCTTTTTGCTCGTCTTTGCCTGTGATAACAACGACGTAGCAAAAGAGATTGCCTCCTGTGCCGATTGTCCCCCTGCGATTTGGGCGATTTCATCACGGCGTTGCTGTTGAGAATGCAGCTCTTCGATCCGCACGATCGTGCGTTCTGGCTCTGAGCTACCATTACCTCTGCCGATTGTTTCCTTTTCTACTCGAAAATGGCGATCGGCCATTGCGGCAATTAGGGGTTGATGAGTAACGCACAGAACTTGCTGAGATTGGCTCAGATGGTGGAGTTTACCCGCGATCGATTGAGCGACTTTTCCCGATACGCCAGCATCGATTTCGTCAAAGATCAGGGTACCTGCGCCACCGTTATGAGAGAAGCAGGCTTTGAGGGCGAGCAAAAAGCGGCTCATTTCACCACCGGACGCAGTAGCAGCAAGCGGTTGGAGGGGTTCGCCGGGGTTGGTGCTCAAGTAGAAGGCGATCCGATCTGCACCGGTAGCTGTTGGCGGCTGGGGGGCGATTTCGACTTGAAATTTGACTTTATCCATCGCCAGGGGTTTGAGTTCGCGGATTAGATGTTGTTCGAGATCGATCGCGGCTTGTTGGCGGAGGGTGGTAAGTTGTTGACAAGCTTTGAGTAATTTGGTGTGGAGATCTTGTGCTTGCTGTTCGAGTTCTTCGAGGGACACTCCTGCCCCTGTAAGCTGGTTTAATTCGGTTTGAACGGAATGCTCAAACGCGATCGCTTCCGTCAGGCTGGGGCCATATTTGCGGCAAATTAGCTTGAGAGTGCGAATCCGTTCTTCGATTTCGAGCAATCGATCGGGATCGGCTTCGAGGGCATCGCCATAGTAGTTGATCTCGCGTCCGGCTTCGGTGATTTGGGTGAGGGCGAGGCTGACGAGATCGAGGGTAGATTGGAGGCTGGAGTCGATATCGACCATATCGATCAGGGTAGATTCGGCTTTGCCGAGTAGATCGGCAACGGCGATCGCTCCGCCAGTATCATTTTGATAGAGGAGTTGATAGACAGCATAGCTTTGTTGTTGCAGATCGACAACGTGGCTGAGGCGTTGGCGTTCGGTTTCGAGATCGATGATTTCAGTGGGAGTGGTGAGATGGGCTTGAGTGAGTTCTTCAGCCTGATATTGGAGCAAGTCCAGCCGTTGGAGTCGTTGCTGTTCGTTGTGCTGGCGATCGAGCCAAGTTTGATAAGCTTGTTGGTAAGTTGTATATGCAGTGGCAATCTGGGTGCGCTGATGGCCGATGGTTGCACCCCCGTATAAATCGAGTAATTCTTTTTGGTGGGTAGTATTAGTCAGTAATACAGTTTGCCCTTGGGCGGTAATTTCAATTAAGAGTTCGCGGAGTTCCTGAGTGAGCTGACGATTGCAAATCGCCCCATTAACTCGCATTCGCGATCGTAGATTAGTCCCTTGAAGGCTGAGTTCTCGACTACAAATTACCGTATCATCTGGTAAGTCAAATTCCCGATCGATCAGCCATGCCCTAATCCGATCGTTCGTAGCAAATGTACCTTCGATCGTCGCCTTCTCGGTACCCGTGCGGATCATCCGTGGTGTCGGCTTCCCACCCAATACTAGATCGATCGCATCGAGGACGATCGATTTTCCCGCGCCAGTCTCCCCTGTCAACACATTTAAGCCCGCCCCAAATTCGAGTTCTAACTCATCAATCAGGGTAAAGTTGTGAATGTGCAAGGACAGTAGCATTAGGGTAGGGGGTAGAGGGTAGGGGGTAGAGGGTAGAGGATAGATGGTAGAGGATAGATGGTAGAGGATAGATGGGAAGTTTGGCTTCGATCGCTATGTATCGCTCCCTTCTAGCTTTTCATACTTCGATCCCACAACGCTGAGAATCGATCGCAAAAGCTTGACGATTGAGTAAATTGTTGGCAGAGTTAAAGCTTAGGAGCCTCTACTGTAATAATTGTGCCAAACGCTCGCAGCTACATATCGGCACAAAGGGTTAAAGTTGGAAAATCTATCTAGACTGAAGGCGAACAGCCATGAATGACTTAAACAATACTTCACCATCACCCGATCCTACTGAGTTTGTCAGTAACACGCTCGATTTGAAAATTCATGGCTACCAAGTATCTGAGCAGTTATCGGAGTCTAATAACAAGAGTAAATTCACTTATCTAGCCACAGATGATGCAGATCGGTTAGTAGTTATCAAACAGTGGCGACTCGATCTTGACGATCGATCGTTGGACTATGCTAATTATTTACCAGAAATCGCTAGGTTACAACAACTCGATAATCCCAGTATTCCCCGCTATCTAAATTCTTTCCAAACATCAACGGGATTTTGCCTGGTGCGTGAGTATCAGCCTGGTGTGTCGCTAGCAGAACTAGGAACGCTACCGCCGTTAGATGTTCAATTGGTAACCGATGCTGTTTTAAATATTCTGAAGTACCTCCATCAATTATCACCTGTCGTCCTTCACCAGAATATCAAACCAGAGAATATCATTGTCGATACTCAGACAGAGTTAGCAATCTACCTAGTAGATTTTGGGCTGGATGCTAACTTTAACCCTTCAACGCCATCTCTTCAGCTAGATTCCACTTACGATCTCTACAGTTTGGGGCTATCGATGATTTGCTCCCTCACTGGCACATCGACTTCCCAATCTCAGCATTTATTCGATGCTAACTATCGCCTGTACTTTGAACACCTATTACCGGCAAATACCGACCCACAGCTAATTGCGTGGCTGAGTAATATGGTAGAGTCCAACCAGCGTCCGCATTACCTCGACAGGTTTATAGATCGTCAGATAACAATCGATCGTTTCCCCAATGGAGCATCGCCAGTAGCACCCGCAGCGAAATTACTATTTCAACTACCCGCGCCAAAGCGACAGATCCATTGGTTCCGCTGGGTAGTCGGATCTGGTGTCCTCTTGAGCTTAGTCATCATCGGGTATCAGTTCTTATTACCAAAAAATGACGAACTTAGTCTCGCCCAAATTGCCAAAAATCAGTCGATCGCTAGGGACGCTGAATTTGCGGCATCCGATCGCGGTAAGCTAATTAGGGAAAAACGCTGTATCAAGTGTAATCTAGCCAGTCAGAATTTTGCCAAAGCCGAACTGTCCGGCGCAGTATTGCCACAATCTAATCTCAGTGGCGCAAATTTTACTGATGCCAATCTGACGCTGGCAATTTTCCAAGATGCGGATTTGAGTGGAGCTAATTTCAGTCGGACAAACCTGCAACGGGCAGCTCTGTATGGTGCGAAACTGATTGGGACAAACTTTATGGGGGCAAATCTGACTCAGGCTAAATTAGTTTATACCAAGCTCAAAGGAGCCTCTTTGCGCGAAGCTAATCTCACCAATGCCGACCTCAAATTTGCCGAATTTCAGCAAGTAGACTTGAGAAATGCGAACCTCACCAGTGCCGATTTAAGTAATGCCAATCTGTCTGATGCCAATCTCAGTAAGGCAATTTTGACTAATACTAAATTAGAAGGCGCGATCCTGACTGGTGCAACGATGCCGGATGGATCGATTCATCCTTAAATCGATCCAATTTGCAATGTCTTAGCCCCAAACTCAATTGTAAATGCTAGAATCTACAACTATAGCTAGGGGTGTCCGAAACCAGTCGGGCTGAGAACATACCCTTGCACCTGAGTCTGGGTAATGCCAGCGGAGGGAAGCTGTTTATGATAGGAAATTGAATATGCGTGCCGAATGGATTGCCAAACGTAGCGGACAAGCTAATGTCTCCCAGATGCACTATGCGCGTCAGGGTGTCGAAACCGAAGAAATGCACCATGTCGCCAAGCGCGAACGTCTCCCTGTCGATTTAATTCGATCGGAAGTCGCGCGCGGACGGATGATTATCCCTGCAAATACCAATCATCCCAATCTCGAACCAATGGCGATCGGGATCGCATCTAGCTGTAAAGTGAATGCCAACATCGGTGCATCACCCAGCTTTTCCAACATGCAAGATGAGGTTGATAAACTGATTCTGGCTGTGAAATATGGTGCGGATACCGTGATGGATCTGTCCACTGGTGGCGGTAATTTAGATGATATTCGGATCGAAATCATCAAAAATTCACCCGTTCCCATCGGGACTGTCCCCATTTACCAAGCTCTAGAAAGCGTCCACGGTAATGTCGAAAATCTCACCCCCAATGATTTTCTGCACATCATCGAAAAACATGCCCAGCAGGGGGTTGACTATCAAACCATCCATGCGGGTATTCTAATCGAACATCTCCCGCTAGTCCGCAATCGCCTCACCGGGATCGTCTCCCGTGGCGGTGGGATCTTAGCGCGGTGGATGCTGCATCATCACAAGCAGAACCCCCTCTATACCCACTTCGATGACATCATCGAAATCTTCAAAAAATGCGATGTGTCCTTCAGCCTGGGCGACTCACTCCGCCCTGGTTGTACCCATGACGCATCCGATGAAGCCCAACTCGCCGAACTCAAAACCCTCGGTAACCTCACCCGCCGCGCTTGGGAACATGACATCCAAGTGATGGTAGAAGGCCCCGGACACGTCCCGATGGATCAGATCGAGTTCAATGTCAAAAAGCAGATGGAAGAGTGCTCAGAGGCTCCCTTCTACGTCTTAGGGCCACTAGTTACCGACATCGCCCCTGGTTACGACCATATCACCTCCGCGATCGGTGCGGCAATGGCTGGCTGGTACGGTACCGCGATGCTCTGCTACGTTACACCCAAAGAACACCTGGGCTTACCCAATGCTGAAGATGTCCGCAATGGTCTGATTGCCTACAAAATTGCCGCTCACGCCGCCGATATCGCCCGCAAACGTCCGGGGGCACGCGATCGCGATGATGAGCTGTCCAAGGCGCGTTACAACTTCGATTGGAATCGTCAATTTGAACTCTCCCTCGACCCCGAACGGGCGAAGGAATATCACGACGAAACTCTCCCCGCAGATATCTACAAAACTGCGGAATTCTGTTCGATGTGCGGCCCTAAATTCTGCCCGATGCAAACTAAGGTTGACGAGGAAGCATTGACTGAGTTAGAGAAGTTCTTAGCTAAAGAAAAAGAGCCTTCGAGTATCGGTTAATTTGGTTTACAGTAATACCAGATCCCCGACTTCTTGAAGAAGTCGGGGATCTTTGTGAATCGGCTATGATGTTGGGGTGGTTTTTGGAGGAGAAATGGAGCGAGTTGCTGAGTGATTTGATGGATGCCATGATTTACCCACCCGATCGCGTCTTCGGTTATAGTCACATCTGGCGGTACGCGGGGATATTTTCACTATGCTCAAGACTAATCTGCTATGAGCCAAAAGTGCTGACAAATTAAATCTTACGAGAGAATCTCAAAAGTTCACAAACATATTTAACCCATCCTGCTGCCTGGATGCGATAATAGATGGTCGCTCCACATTTTAGACTTGAAGTTCGATGTTATTGACAACACCCACTTGGAATACCCTCGCCGATCGATCGCTTGCGGGAGAGATATTGACTAGAGATGAAGCGCGGGCGTTACTCCAAGCCAAAGATGAGGTGTTGCTCGACCAAATCGCCGCTGCTTATCGGGTGCGCCGTCACTACTGGAGCAATCGCGTCAGGCTGCATTATTTACTCAATGCTCAGAGTGGTTTGTGTCCTGAAGATTGTCACTATTGTTCGCAGTCGAAGATTTCTACCGCCGAAATCGAGAAATATCCGTTGATGGCACAATCCAAGATTCTCGATGCCGCCAAGCGCGCCGCCGAACTGCAAGCGGGGACATTCTGCATGGTGATTTCCGGTCGATCGCCTAATGAAGCGACATTTGGTAAAGTATTAGAGGCAGTGCGGGAAGTTAAAGCCAATTACGATCTCAAAGTATGTGCCTGTCTGGGCTTATTGAGTGCCGAACAAACTCAGCGGCTAGCGGATGCTGGAGTCGATCGAGTCAATCATAACCTCAATACGTCGGCATCCAATCACGAACATATTGCCACGACTCATACCTATACCGATCGAGTCGAGACTGTCAAAAATGTCCAAGCTGCGGGGATTACGACCTGCTCTGGCGGCATTTTGGGGATGGGTGAGTCTGATGACGATGTTATCGATTTAGCCCTGTCCCTGCGGGAATTAGGCGTTACTAGCGTCCCGATCAATTTTCTAATTCCGATTCCTGGTACTAAGTTTGCAGATATTAAACAATTAACGCCGCAACAATGTTTGCGGATGCTATGTTTATTTAGATTGATCTTACCTTCCCAAGAAATTCGGATTGCTGGCGGACGCGAAGTGCATTTACGATCGCTTCAACCGTTAGGATTGTATGTTGCCAATTCGATTTTTATTGGTGATTATCTGACTACCCCCGGACAGTCGGCGACTCAAGATTGGGATACAATTGCCGATCTGGGATTCGTATTAGAAGCGGCAGACGGCTCGCCGATCGATTTTAACAGTTGACAGTTGACAGTTATTAAAAATAAAGTAGGGGCAATGTCTCGACCCTACTTTGGATTGATACCAACGACTCTTATCTAAAAGCCATAAGAAAGTCCGATCGATAGTACCGGATAAACATTAAAACCCCGCAGGTCGTTTTCAGTTTGACGAGCCTGATTATCGAGTTGTGCGCGAGTGGTGGGATCGTTATTAAATGTGGCATTACTGGCAGTCAGCGAGACTTGGGGCGAACCGGTAAACATCACACCCAGATCGGCATTGAAGCCTAAACCTTCATTACTAGATTTCCCGATGCCAATGCCGAGATACGGCGCGATCGAGTTACCATATTTATACTCACCGCTAAGAGTGCCAACATCGCTAACTAAATATGAATTACCAGCAATCGTGTACGTCCCAGTGTTACTCGGTTTACCAGTCACTGCAAAGCGATTATTTTGGGCGACTAAACCGCCTGTGACGCGGAAACTGCTACTGCTGAAGGGATAGTAATCGCCAAAGAGCTGGACGCTGCTAAAATTTAACTGTGAATCGTAATCAATACCGCTATCGGTACGATTGAAACCCACATTACCAAAGTTAAGTCCCAAGCGACCATTAAGTTGTGGCGTTAATGATTTATTGACATCCACACCGATGCCGAGGGTTCCAACTCTGGCGGTGACACCGACACCTAGTGGTTGCCGTCGAGCGTTCGCCTGTTGCTGTTTGAGGGTAATCCGGCTATTGAGCTGTGGAATAATTGGTTCTAAACCAATGTTCAATCCTACCCCTGCCTGGGCTATCGGTCGATCGATGATACTGACAAGTTCCCTAGCTGTAGCTGGATTAGTTGCGATCGCATTCAAGCACAAAATCCCGATCGAAATTGCTGCTATCCGGCAATAGGTGAGATGAGACATAGAGGTTACCTCCGTTGATTCTACATTCGATTAGTTCGAGTAGTATGTTTGTCAAAATACTATCACTATGTACATACTACCCAATTACTCGATCGATATTGAAATTTGGCACCAAATATTCGCACACTACCAATAGCTCGATCGCGATTGCCGAGCGGTTAAACTAGCTCGGCGACTGGATTTCTTCCCCAAATCCATTAAGCAAATTTAATTTTGAGATAATCTTCATCCATCTTTGCCCCAGTCGGTTGGAGTGCCGCTAAAGCTTGAGGCAACACCATATTCCGACGATGATTACCAATTCTGATATTCAATTCATCCCCAGTCTTGTTGAGTTGAATTTGGTCTTTAGCAATCCCTGGTAGATACAACTCTAGGCTATATAAACTGTTGCCCTCTTGGACGACTCGCAGGGTGTTTTCTTGATAGTAAACTTGGCTGGGATCTTCATCACCGTAAAGCGTTTCCTTCAAGCGATCGAGTGCTTCCAGCCCGCAAAGTTCCTCAGCATATAGAGGCACTTCCTTTACAGGTAAAGGATGAAAATTCTCGTGAATTTGTTGGCGATATGTTTCTTGATTTTCCTTCCAAGTTTTGAAGAATGGATCGGTAACTGTTGCAGGAATGATCCGATTGGCAATAATTAAATCTGTCGAAACATTGTACAAACTCAAATAAGCATGAGCGCGCAGCGACTCTTTGATTACCATCTTTTCGGGATTGGTTACCAATCGTACCGAAGAGACAGTGTTATCCATCAAAATCTTCTGCAATGCTTCGATTTGCTCGTAAAATTCATACGGCGCATCCATTACTTCCTTATTTGGCAACGAGAACCCCGCGATCGGTCGAAATAGCGGCTCTACTAATGGTCTGAGTGCGACTGAAACCGCCTGTAATGGCTTGTAAAACTTCCGCATATACCAGCCCCCAACTTCGGGCAAACTCAGCAGTCTCAGGGCAGTGCCGGTGGGTGCAGAGTCAATAATTAGGACATCATAGATCCCCTCATCATAGTGCCGCTTCATCCGCACTAGCCCAAAGATCTCATCCATCCCTGGCAAGATCGCCAATTCCTCGGCTTGCACCCCTTCCATCCCACGCGCTTGTAGGACTTGGGTGATATAGCGTTTCACCGCGCCCCAGTTACCTTCTAGTTCTTTGAGTGCATCCAGTTCCGCACCCCAGAGATTCGGACGAACTTCACGCGGATCGTGTCCCATTTCCATGTCGAAGCTATCAGCCAAGGAGTGAGCGGGATCGGTACTCAGCACGAGGGTACGATAACCCAGCTCGGCACATCGCAATCCAGTTGCAGCAGCGACAGAGGTTTTACCTACGCCACCCTTGCCAGTCATCAAAATTAAACGCATGTTCTCTATCTTTTATCCGAGTAATCTTTGGCGTAGCTTCTGTAGGAGCACATCGCTAGTTTCGATTTTAGCGGTTTTTGCGGTTCGGGGCTATGTACGGGGATCGTTCGGGGAGCGCGCCCAAACTTGGATTACTCACATCTTGCACCAGTGCATAACAACTGATAAAAATAGCCTCAAAACTTACTCAATCGCACTAAAACTATCCCCTATCCCCTATCCCCTATCCCCTCAAACACTAGTAACTATGTTTTGATGCAAGATGTGAGATTAAAAGCTTTATAGATCGATCGATTTCTCATTTCGCGCCCTGGCAATTAAGCCATGTTTGGGCGCGAAAATCATCGCGGTGATGAATAGCAAGGTTTGCACAACTACGATGCAGCCTCCAGTCGAGCCGTCAATATGATAGCTAATATAGGTACCCATCACACCAGAAAATACCCCACTTGCCATCGCAATCAGCGTCATTCGATCGAAATTATCACTCAATAGATATGCCGTGGCACCTGGAGTGACTAACATCGCTACTACTAAAATAATTCCGACAGTTTGCAGTCCAGCAACGGCTGTGAGGGAGAGCAAAGATAGTAAAACGTAATAGAGAAAAGTAATATTCAAGCCGATCGATCGAGCATGAGTAGAATCGAAACAAAATAGAATTAAATCCTTGCGTAAAACTGCCAGCGTTACTAATGTAATTACACTAATAATGACAGTTTGAATAATATCTGCATCAGAAATACCCAGGACATTGCCGAATAAAATATGAGTGAGATCGATCTCACTTTTAACTTTGGAAATCAATACTAAACCAAATGCGAAAAAGCCTGTGAATACTAATCCAATCACGGTATCCTCTTTGATCCGAGTCTTTGCCTTGACATACCCGATCGCAATTACCGAGCCAACTCCAAAAGCAAATGCACCGATGGCTAAAGGAATATTGAGAATATAAGCAATGACGACTCCTGGCATCACAGCATGAGAGACAGCATCCCCCATCAATGCCCATCCTTTCAATGTCATATAACAAGACAAAGCCGAGCAAACTAATCCTACTAACGCACTAATCAAAATCGCCTTCACCATGAATTCATGCTGTAAAGGCACAGTAAACCACTGAACTAAATCCATTATTATTTCTGATTTTAAATTAACTAACCAAGCTCAAGCCAAGTAGATAGATTCAATTATTTATTAAAAGATATCGCGTATGGCAGTGCCCACCTTGCGGCTGGCTTGTCGAGCCACTACGGCTTCCGCTGTCAACTGTCAACTGTCAACTGTCAACTGCCAACTGTCAACTATTTAATATACATCTCGATCTTCTTGAGATAAAAGACTCTTTGCTAACGACAAATCTCCGATCGAACCGCCAAAAGTACGCGATAAGTTCTCCTCAGTAAATACTTCAGAAGTTTTACCATACGCCAAAATTGTCCGGTTAATCAAGACTACGCGATCGCAGAATGTTTTGATAGAGGCAAGATCGTGGGTAGAAATCAAAATTGTGTAACCCTTCTGACGAAGTTCCATCAGGAGGTTTATCATCATCTTTTCAGTCTTGATATCGACTCCGGCAAATGGTTCATCTAATAGTAAAACTGTGCTTTGTTGGGCTAACGCTCTCGCGAAAAAAGTACGTTTCTTTTGTCCCCCTGATAGTTCACCAATTTGGCGATTCTGCATTTGCCACATTTCTACTCGTTCGAGACTTTCTCTGACTACATTGCGATCGTGTGATTTCGGGATTCGTAGCAGATTCATATAACCATAACGTCCCATCATCACCACATCATGGACACTAACTGGAAAATTCCAATCTACTTCCTCTGACTGCGGTACATAGGCAACTATATTCTGTTTTTGGATCTGGCGAATCGGTAATCCATTAATGAGAATTCGCCCGTGGGCGGGTTTGATAAATCCCATAATCGCCTTAAACAAGGTTGATTTACCAGCACCATTCATGCCCACCAATCCACAAATTGTCCCCGACTGGAGTTGCAATGAGGCATTACTCAGAGCTACCTTACCATGATAGGCGACTGTCACATTTTCAATATCAATACTAATTTCACTCATTACTTTACTTCTTACTTATTTTGTAAGCCTTTAATTAAGGTATTAACGTTATATTCCAGCAATTTGAGATAGGTTGAAGCAGGGCCATCGGTAGGAGATAGAGAATCTACATAAAATACTCCACCAAATTTTGCACCTGTTTCTTTTGCTACTTGAAGCTGGGTTTTATTATTAACAGTACTCTCACAAAACACCACCGGAATCTGATTTTTCTTGACGATATTAATTACCTTTTCGACTTGTTTTGGTGTGGCTTGTTGTTCGGCATTGACAGCCCAGAGATAAACTTCTTTAAGTCCGTAATCACGAGCAATATAGGAGAACGCACCTTCACAACTGACGATGTAGCGTTTGTCAGGTGGAATGGCTGAGATCGCTGTTTTGAGCTTGAGATCGATCGCTTGAATTTGTGCGCTGTATGCTTTGGCATTGGCATCATACGTTGCTGTATTCGCTGGATCGAGCTGCACTAGTGCTTTCCGAATATTTTCGACGTAGATGAGTGCGTTTTGTGGTGACATCCAAGCGTGAGGATTGTGTTTACCTCGATAACTATCCTCGCTAATATTGACAGGTTCAAATCCGTCACTCAGGGTAATGTGCGGAACTTTGGGCAAGCTGTTGTAGAATCGATCGGCCCAGCGTTCTAGATTCAATCCATTCTCCAAAATTAGATTAGCTGTCTGTCCCCGCTCCAAATCGCTGGGGGTAACTTGATAGCCATGTATTTCCGCTCCTGGTTTAGTGATTGATTCGACGATTACTTTGTCTCCAGCAACATTCCGTGCCATGTCTGCTAACACTGTAAACGTTGCCAGCACTACTTTTTTATCCGATCGAGCAGAAGTACTAGTAGTTGGATTGGCAGGTAATTGACTTTGTTGGTTAGTCCCAGCGCACCCACTCAGCGACAATCCCAGCAACAGCGCGATCGCACCAGTTTGATAACGTTTCCAGGCAAGAGAGTCTCGATCGAAACGCAATTTATACTTCACAACTACTTTTTCATAATTATCTCATAATTCTAAATTTATCATACAATCTC
>JBBRVB010000016.1:0-24184 GCA_038247275.1 Chroococcales cyanobacterium | reverse complement strand
TCGTCGAGGGAATTAACAATAAGCTCAAATTAATAAAGCGTTCCGCCTATGGATTTACAAATTTTGAAAACTTCCGAAACAGATGCTTGCTTAATTGGCACTATAATTGTTAGTTTTGCATACTAAGTAATGAAGAGCCAACCAATTCTTTCAGGTAGAATTATAAAATTCGGATTATCTAGTTAATAATTATTAATTATTAATTATTAATTATTTCAACCAAGCTTGCTCCCAGCCATCCCCACCAACTTCTAAGCCAGCATTCTGACTAGTTGCTGAAACAATTTGAAGACCTTGACGAGTCCGCAAATCGATCGATAGTAACCCTTTGAGCGTATCCCGACAACACATCACCAAACCCTGTTCTGTCGGTGTATTTACCATCGTCCCCGGTAGATCTGTCGTCCCAATTAGCTCGACCTCAAAATCATTATTACTAGCTTGAATTCGCCATTCTCCCCAGGGTTGAATCTGCCAACTCATCTGCGAATTCCAGGGTACAAATTCATAAAAACTGTCGCGGTAATGAATCCCAACCATGCCGACTTCTTCTGTTGTCCATAATACCTTACGTCGTCCACCACCGGCGGTAATTGCCAAGCCAATAGTATCATCAAAACTATTGCAATTTACCCAAAACCACTTTTGAGGGAAAGAGCAACCCCAATTTTTTTCAGCATACGCCGGTGCATTAACAAAATCATAGCGTTTCCCCCGCCACTCGATCCAACCAGTTGCCAAGCCATGCGCCATCAGAATCTGCCATCCCGGCTCGAAGATAGTCAAGTACGCTAACAACCCCGCCGTGGCTTGTTGGGGCTGCTGGGGCTGTCCCCATCCATAAACCGGAATGATGTGATAACACCAGCGACATGCTTGTGAGGGTAAGTTGCCTTGATGGAGAGTCGCGGTGACTTGATAGCCTTCAGTAATATGACGATCGAATTCAGCAATCGCCAACAATTGTGGTTCGATCGTTAAATTAGTCTCGCCCCAATGTCCTAAACTTAAGGAATCTTTTGCTGCCCAAAACTTATCGATATCTGGAAAAGAGCAGAGTAAATGTTGCTCGTCAATCCCGAGTATTTGTGCTGCGCCACCACTGCGGTCGCTTTTACCTAAAGGATCTTCGATCGAGTACATAAAGGCAAATGATTCTCTGATTTTTGGCACAGTTAGCCGCAAGTACCATCCTTCAAAAAAATTACCGTCGATACCATTCCAATGATAACCACTATGGGGGATGTTCATAATTAACAATAAATAGCTCTAAATAGCGATCGAAACAATTACTATTTTTTAGATAAGTATAACGATTAACTAGGGATTACTGGCTCCAAATCTTCATCACAAAGATCGCTTAATTTTTCAGCAGTAGGACGATCGAGATAAAATAAAATCATCGCTTGACCGTTATCTTTGGCATAAAACTGTTTGCCGTCTTGCTGCAAGTCTTCCATGACATAGGTAATAGTCATCATATCTACCCAATCACCGTTTGCTTCGATCGTCCAATGCCGTCGGCAATCCTCAATGGTATATTCCAACCAACACTCACTCGCTGCCATATTAGTATAGTCCACATTAATATAGTCCACCAGATCGGTGAGATCGTCTGACTTACCTGACAAAAAACACAGGTTTTGGACGATGGATACATAATCACCAGTAGTGGTGATACATTCGGTATCGAAATTCCAGACTCGATTACAAATTTTTCGACCCCAGGGTTCGCGCTCTACTTCAGTCCCAAATGAAAATAGTAGACACTCAAATGGCTCTTTTTCAAACTCAGCTCGATCGAATGAATCTAAGAGATCGTCGATCGTCACACCAGAATTGAGGACTAATCCTAATTCGGCTAGCTGAACTAACTGTGTTTCTAGCTTCACAATTGGTTGGCTCCAAAAAATCAATTCTATTCTAGCTTAACATTAGTAAATCGAAGATTGATGCGGTGAATAGCTACTTTAAATTCTTCAGTTACTAATGTTTATTAATTCACAAAGCAAGCAATTGGAAAGATCAGATATTCCCAGAAAAATAGCTTCCAGATAAATTGATAGAAATCGGCGATCGATTCTTTTTTGTCTAGGTCGATATCTTGAGATCGCCACCACAACAGACCGAGTAACCCCGTATGGGAAATAGCCAAAAACCAGGTATTGATACTCGATGGTAGTAGTATCCCAGCCGCGATCGTGCCGAGATAAGCGATCGTAATTGCCCAGCGTGTAAAATTGAAAACTGTCAATTTACCTAAGATAATTGTAAAAGTTTCGATCTCATACTTGCGATCGCCTTCGAGATCGGGGACATCTTTAAATATCGCGATCGCAACTGTAAATACTAAAATAAATAACGTTAATACCCAAATACTCGGCGGGATGGTATCTGCGCCGGTCAGTAGTAGATTGAAATGTAAAAATAATCCTAAATTAACAATGCAGCCCCTCACTGTCAAGATACAAATTGCCGCAAGTAATGAATATTGTTTGAAGCGAATTGGTGGTAGTGAATAAGCTGTTCCAATGGCTAAACTTAGGGCGACAGTCACAAATAACCACTTACCTAAACAGATGGAAATCGCGATCGCCAGTAGCCCCGTGACCCCCACAATCCACTTACCTTGATTAATTGATAATTTACCACTAGCTAAAGGTAGATCGGGTTTATTGACTCGATCGATCTCGACATCATACAGTTGATTCAAGCCAACGATATACACATTCCCACACAAACAAGCAATCCAAGCTCCCAGCAGTTGACCGATACTCAACCAGGAAACCGGACTGTGTGTAGTCGCGATCGCGATCGTGTACAGTGCTAATACACTCAAACTAGTACCAATAATTGTATGGGGACGCGAGAATTTCCAGAGCTGTGATAAATACATTAGGCGTAGAAAAATATGGGATAAGAGGACTGAGAGAGTTGGGAACTGGGGGAGAGATTGGTGTCAAAAATTCAAAATCATCACTTGCCCATTAGTAGGGGTTTAAAGCCCAAGAACGCACTTTTCACTGTCAACTGTCAACTGTCAACTGTTTAAATCAGCACGGTGATGATTTAATTGTAAATGAAGAAAACTCAGGTTGATTTGGCACAAGTTTTGAAACCAAGCAAAATTTACGATGTGAGGTGAGATATCCGTAGGCGTTACCCCACTTCGATCGCGAGTGAGTGATGTCACAATTATAAATAGTTCCAAAAGTTACTTAGATATTGTGTCGATCGCAATTGAGTCTAATTCCGCTACCTCACCCACACTCGCCCCACCCAGACTATGGATGCCAGAGCAGGTTCTATTTACACCTGCGGCGATTGCCGAACCTTGGGGGCAACAAATTTTAGCCCGAACCCAGTCCCTAAATTTACCGATTGAAATCCTCCCCCAAAACCGTTTAACCGGACTACGAGGTGAAAATGAGCGCGAAACCTATCAAATTTCCAAGCGAACTTTAGCTGTAGTGACAGCCCCTCCAAGTAGTTTCAAGCTCAGTCCCATCCCCCCCTCGGCTGATTGGCAGTTTCACCTCGCCGAAGGCTGTCCGGCTCACTGTCAGTACTGCTATCTAGCCGGAAGCCTTCAGGGTCCGCCAGTGATTCGGGCTTTTGCCAATTTGCCCCAGACTTTGGCAAATTTGGCAGCCTACGAACGTGCGGGTGAGGCGACTAGTTTTGAAGTTAGTTGTTATACCGATCCCTTGGGCATCGAGCACCTCACCGGCAGTTTAGCAGAGTGTATCCGTTACTTTGGTACCCGTAAAGAGGGATATTTGCGGTGGGTGTCCAAATTTGATGGTGTTGATGCGCTGCTAGATTTGCCCCACAATGGTCATACGCGTTGCCGCTTCAGTGTCAACGCTGCCCCAGCTTCGCTGCGGTTTGAGGGCGGTACAGCACCGGTTGCGGCGCGGTTGCAGGCAGTCCGCAAGCTCGCTTTGCCGACCGCTCGTGGCGGTGGTGGTTACCCAGTCGGGATCGTGATTGCGCCGATTATGCCGATTGAAGATTGGCAATCGCACTACACTCAGCTTCTAGACTCGATCTCGACCGCTTTGGACTTTGATTGCGATCTGACATTCGAGCTGATTTCCCACCGGTTTACACCCGGTTCCAAGGAGACGCTGCTGGAGTGGTATCCCCAAACCAAGCTGGAGATGGATGAGTCGCAGCGCAAGGTCAAGCGCAATAAGTTTGGCGGTACTAAGTATGTCTATGAGAATGACATCATGAAAGAGCTGCGTAGCTTTTTCGAGCGGGAGTTACCCCGCCGCTTCCCACAAGACAAAATCCTGTAATTGACATAACCGCCCAGACACCTTTGGGGTATGGCTATAAATGATTTGCCCATACCCCCATCTCTCCACTGGATGATAAACGCCTCTTCCCTTAGAATGAGGGCAGTCCAGATAAAGCTTTGTAAGCTGATGGTTAATCATCTACTGGATATCTAGATATGGCTAGCCAAAGACAGATTCAGGATAAGAGTGAATCAACCCAAGCAGACTCGATCAAAAATGGAGCGGCACAGCAGGAGCTAGTCGATGGCACCAAAGATCGAAAAAAAGCCGAAATATCTTCAAAATCGGTAACTGACGATCCCCCAGAATCGCAGAAATTAGCATCGCTTTCGCGATCGTTACAAGGCGATCTCGGTACCGTCGATCCCGATGCAGCACTGAAGACAATCGATGAATTTCACAGTTTACTAAAAAGTTCTAAACAACCAGAAGCTAAAGAACTAGCCAGTGGTTTAAAAGATTTACAAAAACTGTTGAAGCGAAAAGAACCGAGCGGACACGACTTGGGAGAATTAATCAGTCAACTAGGCGAACAAACGATCGAAATTGCTGCTGATACTGACAAAGAAATCAAAACACCGCTACAACAGTTAGGCAAGCAGCTCACCAAAATCGGTCGATCGTTATCTAAAGCCGAAGATTCCGAACAGCTTGAAGATCTAGATTCGCTCGTCGATACTCTTAAACAATCACCAGACCAGATCGATGCCAAAGCTTCAGTTGGCGAGATCGATCGCTGGTACGATCTACTACACAAATCTGAAGATGAAAGTCTGAAAAAAATTGCTACCGATCTCAAAGAATTAAAACACCTCTTGAAGGGAAGCAAAACTAAAGGTGCCGAATTGAGTGAGCAACTAATCCAACTGGGTGATGAAACTACTGCATCTGCGCCTAATGCCGGACGTGGTTTTAAAGGAGCGATCCAAAAACTCGGTAAAGTGTTGACAACATTTGGTAAGTCTCTAGCCTAAATCTGGTTTAAAAACTTAATCTGGCTTGACTAGTTCTATGTTTAGACAAATTGAACTAGTCATCTGCAAACATGGGTAATCGATCGGCTATGCATATTTTAATTAGTAATTCGATCGCCAAATTCATTACTCTTTCCAAAGATATATTGACGATCTCTACCAATAGAGAGATGAGCAATATACGTGAATATTTTATAGTTAGTAAAGAGAGTTCATTGCCAAACAATGAATGTAAACTAGCAAGGAGCGCAATTAATGTCTATTAATCTTGAAGATTCAAAACGTACAGCAATCGGGGTTAAGCTAGCTGGAATTAAGGAAGTTCAGAACTTGCTAATCTCTAATGAAGAAAAGCTAATTTCTGCTTGTAGCGACCAAGAAATTCGCGATCGCTTGAGTAAGATGCTCGACGATGACAAAAAAAATCTAGGTGTCTTGGATACTATTATAGTTCAATATGGTGTCGCAGGCGAACCGAAAGAAACCGTTACGATGATGGTTGATGAGGTAAACAAGTTGATGGATGGTTCTGAGTTAACAGTGTATGAAAAAGTCGCTCATCACGAATCGCTCAAGCACGAACAATTCATGTCTGGTTATTTGCTCCACAAAGCTGCTCAAGTAATTGGCGCAGATGTAGAAGCTGCCTTAACACCATTAAATACCGTTAATTTTGAGAATCGCGCTCATGAAGAGCAGCTCAAAGGTGTCATCGAATTACTTGGCGTTCGGGAACTGACGGGACAAGAAGCCAAACAAGGCTTGTGGGCGCGGGTTCAAGATTCATTAGCGGCATTCTCGGGGGTTGTTGGCAGTGCTGTAACTCAAAATAGCGATAAATCTGACATGAACATCCAAGATATCATTCGGATGGATCACAGCAAAGTCAGTATCCTGTTTACCGAAATCGAAAACAGTAACGATCCCAAAAAGATTGAAGAATACTTTGCCCAAATTTACAAAGATTTGTCTGTCCATTCAGAAGCCGAAGAGCAAGTTGTCTATCCAGCCGTCCGTGCGTTCTATGGCGATACCCAGGAACTCTATGACGAGCAAGCGGAAATGAAGACAATGTTGGCAGAAATCAAAGCGATGAATCCTTCTGACAGCAACTTCAAAGCCAAAGTTGAAACCCTCAAAAATGCAGTTCAAGAACACGTTCGTCAAGAAGAAGACGAAATGTTTATGGCAATTCGGAATAATTGTAGCGATGCTCAACGCGAACAACTAGCAACAGAGTTTAAGGAAGCCAAAGCTAAACTTCAACAGCAGATGGCAGTATCTGCTAGTTAGTAGTGTACTATAGAAAAGACGAAGTATTGACGATTGCCACTGCGCCTTAGTTAATCGATCGCCAGCTCAGTCTTTTCTAGAGTAGATTATTACCTAACCTTTAGAATTTTTCAATAATTAGTTAATATTTCTCTGCTCAGATCGATGATTGACGATCGCGATCGAGCCTAATCGATCGGTACGATCGTTAGTTGAGAAATAGTTACTGGTTTTGATATCAGCTCTCACACTTAATTTTTACGGGACTATGGTAGAACAAGTATTCTCCATAGTCCCTTTTTAATGATTAATTATTGGCGTTGCTGAATGTTAATTAATTCAGAAATATCTCAAAAGATAGATGGCTATCCATTTGAGAATTGATAAATTGTTGGTGACGATATCGTTTAAGGAAAATTGAGCATGTCAGATGAGTTAAAAAAAGGCGATAAAGTCGAGTGGAATAGTTCCCAAGGTACTATTAAAGGGAGCATCCCACTTTTTATTACTTAGCTGTAGAATAAAGTAGCAAGAACCACTCATCAGGCGGTTCAGCGATCGATGGTATTTTTCTCTTTCAAAATTTTAAAAAGTGGGATGCTCCCCTATTAAAGGAGCTGTGAAAAAGAAATTGACGGAGCCAACTGAGATCGAAAGTCATCATGTTGCTGCCTCCCCAGAAGCTCCCCAATATCTTGTAGAGAGTGATAAAACTGGAAAAACAGCCGCACATAAGCCCGAATCATTACGATCGACTCAGGAGTAAGTAATGAATGGTCTTTTAATCGAGCTTATCGCTCGATCGCAATTCGAGCGACGGTTAAATATCTAAATCACACATTCAATTTTGAGCAGAGGGTGTGGGGAGATGTAGATTAAAATAATTAATAATTAGTATTTGACATGTAACTCTTACCTTTGACAGAGTTAGTTCAAAATTATTTTGATTACATTAAAAAATGTAAGTAATATTTAATTTACTTGCCATGCGATAGTTACTCATAACCAAGCGACTACGCATCAGTCTAAAAGATCGCCAATTGAAATTATGAGGACTTATAAATGGCTGGACAAATCTGCTGGTTACCTAAGTTTAGCTCTAATGGCAAACTCTCTTTACATCTTCGATTAGAACCTTATCACCCCTGGAAACCACATACAGCATTCCCGCATCTGTGCATTGCCGACTATCCCATCCCCAATGGCTCGAAAGGCTGGGCAACTTGTCAAAAACTGATCGCTGCTGGCTGGACGGTCGTCCCCACGGACAGAGCGCGGGAATCAATGCCAGCACCCGTTCGCAGTCTCGTCGGTTTAGCCAGCGGTCTACATTTCAATTAATCATCGCACTGTGGCTACTCCCGTACCTGTGTCAAATTAGAGGCGGTGCTGAATTGGAGTATGAAATAGATAGTGATGGGGTTGGGAGATGGGAGCGAAAAGTGCTTCACTCGGGGAAACCCCAAGAACGCACTTTTCGCTATTCACTATCCACTATCCAATCGATCGGATCGTTGAACTTTGCACATTACCAGACGAGAACTTAGAGTAAGTAAACTAATGACAACTCAAGATCGCCATCATGCCACAGATACCCACAAGATTCGCTATGCAGTGGTAGGCTTGGGTTGGTTTGCCCAAGCAGCAGCCTTACCAGCCTTTGCCAATACTGAAAATTCCGCAATAGTAGCACTAGTTTCTGGCGATCCGACCAAGCAAACGGAAGTCGCCAAAATGTATGGGATCGAAGAGAGTCACATCTATACATACGCACAATACGACGAACTATTGACTGGTGGGACGATCGATGCTGTCTACATCGCTTTGCCAAATCAACTGCACTGTGAATACACACTCAGGGCTGCCGCAGCGGGGATTCACATTTTATGTGAAAAGCCGATGGCCGTCACCATTGATGAGTGCGAACAGATGATCGCTGCTGCCAAAGCGCACCATGTCAAATTGATGATTGCCTATCGACTCCATTTTGATGCAGCAAACCTCCAAGCCGTGGAAATTGTCAACTCCGGTCAAATCGGCACACCGCGCTTTTTTAACTCGATTTTTTCCCAGCAAACCGAAGGTGCTAACAGCCGGATGAAGGCCGAAAGTGGGAGCGGGACGATCGAAGATATCGGTATTTATTGTATCAATGCCGCTCGGTACCTCTTCAAAGCCGAGCCGACTTGTGTCTTTGCTACCAGTGCTAGTAATGGCGAGGAACGCTTTCGGGAAGTAGCCGAGATGACGAGTGCGATCTTACATTTTCCAGGCGATCGATTGGCGACTTTTACCTGTAGTTTTGGTGCAGCTAAACTAGCCACATATCAAGTCATGGGAACGGCTGGCAATCTCCAAGTTGAGCCAGCTTATGCCGTGCAGTCGCACATCAAGCATATACTATCGATCGATGGCGAACCCCCGCAGGAGCGGAGCTTTGAACCCCACGACCAGCTTGCAGCAGTGTTTAGCTACTTCTCGGACTGTATTTTGGACGACAAGGAGCCAGCACCATCTGGGCAAGAAGGATCGATCGATATTAAAATTATTCGCGCGCTTAAAGAATCGCTCGAAACTGGTAAGTTTGTCTCAGTTGCTGGCATCGCACCGCCACAGCGCAGACCGAATGCTACTCAAACGATCGAACTTCCCCCATCAGAGGCACAACCCCAGTTAGTTAATGCTGCCGACCCCGCTGGCAAGTCTTAGCAGATCGAGATCGTTCCCAATTTAGGAGTCGATTTTGAAAATCGTGCTGGCGATCGGCTCTAGGTCAGGGGAGTAGCAAGCGATCGCTTGCTACTCCCCTCAATCGTAACCAGATACATCCCATCTCGATCCCGATCCGAGCGTTACTACCAATCCTCAACCGCCTCGCGCCAACATCATCCTTCGGAGTAGAAATCCTCAGTAGTATCTGCCCAGATCGCGTAATCCCCTGTTAGAGTAGTACTCGGAAACAAGCAAGTCTTCGGCACTACTTTTACGGCGATCCATGAAACGACTCAAGCGTCATCTCCTGACGGCAATAATGATTGCTGTGGTTATCATCGGGATTAGGTTTACTCGGGAGGTAGAAGATTGGCGTAAATTGCTGACATACGAACCACCGCCAGAGATTGCCCAGCTTGCTACCACCACCACGATGACAGATACCGCGCGGCGATTATTTTATCTCAATCAGCCGAAGATCGAAGCTACAAAGTCATCCCTCAATCTCTGTCAGGGTTCCGAGCATACCATCGTCTTAGGTTGCTATGTCGTCAGCAAAGGGATTTTTCTGCAAGCAGTCACCGATCCTCGGTTACAGGGCGTGATGGAAGTTACCGCCGCTCATGAGCTGTTACATGCCGTCTATCAACGGATGTCGTTCTTGGAGCAAAACCGCATCAATCAGCAACTACAAGCGGTATTGGGCAACCTCCAGCATCCCCGTATCCTGAAGCTGGTGAAAACTTATGCCGATCGAGATCCGCGCTCGGTCGATAGCGAACTGCACTCAATTTTTGGCACTGAGCTGCGAAATCTGAGTCCAGAATTAGAAAACCACTATCGTCAATACTTTACAGATCGAGCGTCGATTGTTGCGCTCTCGGAGCGATATGAAGGTGTATTTACCACGCTCAAAAATCGGGCAAAAAGCCTCTCTGAGCAGCTCAAAACCCAGAACTTAACCGTAGAACAGTTAGCCGATCGGGTCAAACAAGAGAGTAAAATCGTCGAAGTAGACAGAGCGAATCTGCAAACAGCGATCGTCGCTAACCCGCAGGCTGACTACAGTAGCCGCGTCTCGGATTTTAACGATCGGGTGCGAAATTATAATCAACTAGTCATCCAACTCCAGGCACAAACCGCCAGCTACAATCAACTGGTAGCCGAACGCAATTCCATCACTCAAGAGGAAAGATCTCTATTTGAATCGTTAGAAAACAAATCGACGCAGCAAGTTGCCAACTAACTTGCCATCGGTTTACTCACATCTTGCATCAAAACATACTCCCTTCCCACCCAAGCAATAGACGATTGCGATCCTTGATATCGCTCCCCTATCCACTATTCCCTATCCCCTATCCACTCTAGATGTCTAATTTGACACTGGGGAGGGAGTAGTTGCTAGTGTTTTAGGGGATAGTAGATACTGAATAGTTTTAATGCTTAAGCTGTGGAACATCTAACTCTGATTACGATCGCTCAACAATTTGCAGCATCCAGGGCAATTACCGAGCTACGGGCGTTTGGCAGTGGCAATATTAATGATACATTTCTCGTCACGATCGCGGATGAACTAGAACCGCACTTTGTCTTGCAGCGCATCAATACTCATGTCTTCAAGCAACCCGCGCTGGTGATGCAGAATATGCGGATTTTCACCGAGCATGTCTGTGCCAAAATTCAGTCCCAACCGGAGCAAAGCGACAGGCGGTGGGCAGTACCCCGAGTATTACTAACCACAGCCAGTCGCGACCATTGGGTCGAACCCGACGGTTCTTATTGGCGGGCAATGAGCTTTATCGATGATTCAGAAACGATCGATCTGATTCAGGACGCAAAACATGGGCGCGAAGTTGGCTATGCACTGGGCAAATTTCACCAGCTCATTAGCGATCTCGATCCGGCAAAATTAGCCGATACGCTGGTGGGATTTCATATTACCCCCCAATATCTGACCAATTATTTGCAAGTCCTAGCAACAGCCAATCCTCCTCACAATCGGGAAGTAGATCGTTGCCTGAGCTTCGTGAAATCGCGCCAAGAGTGGGCGCGAGTCTTAGAAGATGCTAAAGATGATGGCAAGCTGCCATTAAGACCGATTCACGGCGATCCTAAAGTGAATAACGTGCTGATTTGCACTACCACTCAACAGGCGATCGGGATGATCGATCTCGATACGGTCAAGCCGGGACTGGTACACTACGATCTCGGCGACTGCTTGCGATCGGGTTGCAATCCGTTAGGCGAAGATACCACCGCCTGGGAACAAGTCCACTTTGACACGCAAATGTGTCGCGCCATGTTAGACGGATATTTATCCCAAGCTCGGGGTTTTTTGAGTGCCCATGATTATGACTATCTCTTTGATGCGATGCGGTTAATTGCTTTTGAGTTGGGATTGAGATTTTTTACCGACTACCTCGCTGGGAATACTTATTTCAAAGTCAAATATCCGACGCACAATCTCGACCGCGCTCTAGTCCAGTTTAAGCTGACTGAAAGTATTGAAGCCCAAGAAATGACGATTCGATCGACGATCGAGGAGTTGCGAGGATGAACGATTTTAGACTCCAACCTTTCACCATTGATGGTAACTTACCATCGATCGAACTAACCGGACGAATCGATCGCCAGGACACTCTATTATCGATCGACTATCAACTCCAAGGCGATCTAGCTGCCATCTCGGTCGGGTCGCCCAATCCTACACCCAGCCGTCAGCTTGAACTCTGGGAATCTACTTGCTTCGAGTTCTTCATCGGCATTCCAGATCGTGCTAATTATTGGGAATTTAATCTCTCACCTACTGGCGACTGGAATGTCTTTGCACTAGATAATTATCGCCAGGGTTTGCGGAATGAAATAGCTTTTACATCGCTACCAATGACGATCGATCGATCGGTAAATTCTTTATTATTAAGTTCGACGATCGAGCTTAATAAAATTATCTCAGCAACTCAAGCATTAGAAATATCTGTAACGACAGTAATTAAGTCTAGTCAGCATGAGCTGAGTTATTGGGCATTAACTCATCCTGGCGCAGCAGCAGATTTTCACCTACGGGATAGTTTCATCCTCAAAATCTAAGCAACTCGATCGTTACCCATTACCCATTACCCATTACCCCTCGATCGCTTTGTGAAGATGAGTTAACATATAAATTAGATATCGCGTAACATTTATTTATAATGCCAACCGAGCGTTCCGATTCATCAGCAATAGATCCGCCAAATTCAATATTTACCAAAGTTCTATTCGGACACCAACCGAGTCCCGAACTGTTGGCAATCCTGATGGTATACGCCGTCCAGGGAATTTTGGGCATCTCTAGGCTGGCGGTCAGCTTTTTCCTCAAAGACGAACTAGCACTCTCACCCGCTGAAGTCGCAGCGTTAATGGGCATCGCCGCCCTCCCGTGGGTAGTTAAACCCGTGTTCGGGTTTATTTCTGATGGCTTGCCTATTTTTGGGTATCGGCGGCGACCGTACCTGATTTTATCGGGGTTACTCGGTGTCGGTGCGTGGTTGAGTTTAGCCTCTGTGGTTGACACTGCGGCGACGGCGACAATTGCGATCGCGATGACCTCACTTTCGGTAGCATTTAGCGACGTGATTGTCGATTCTTTGATTGTCGAGCGTGCCAGATCTGAATCTGTCAGCAAAGCTGGTTCGTTGCAAGCCCTGTGTTGGGGCGCATCAGCCTTCGGCGGACTCCTGACAGCCTATTTTAGTGGCTTACTCCTCCAGCAATTTAGTACCCGCACTGTCTTTGCATTCACAGCCGCTTTTCCGCTGTTAGTTTCGGCTGCGGCGTTATGGATTGCCGAAGCACCCGTGACTACCAATGATGGCAACCGCCAGACTATTGTCAAAGATCAGATGCAGCAATTGTGGCAAGCATTGACTCAAAAAGCGATCTGGATGCCGACTCTGTTCCTATTTATCTGGCAATGTACGCCGACAGCCGATTCAGCCTTTTTCTACTTCACTACCAATGAATTGGGCTTTACGCCCGAATTTCTCGGACGAGTGCGACTGGTGACGAGTTTGGCTTCATTGTTAGGGGTATGGTTGTTCCAACGCTTTTTAAAAACTGTTCCGTTTCGGCAAATCCTGATCTGGACGACATTATTATCATCCCTATTGGGTTTGACAGCACTACTACTCGTTACCCATACTAATCGATCGCTCGGGATCGACGACCATTGGTTTGCATTAGGCGATAGCCTGATTCTGACAGTGATGGGTCAATTAACTTTTATGCCCGTACTAGTATTAGCCGCTAGATTGTGTCCGCCCGGAATTGAAGCAACACTATTTGCCTTTCTCATGTCCGTGCTCAATTTAGCTGGTTTAGTCTCCAAAGAAGGTGGCGCAATCCTCACTCATCTCCTCGAAATCACTGATACTAATTTTGATAAATTATGGGTATTAATCTTAATTAGTAATCTGACGAGCTTGCTCCCGCTCATCTTTGTCAACCTATTACCAACTCAAGATCCACAACTAGCCCAAACAACTTCAAGAGCGATACCACCTTCGAGTGCGATCGAACATCAACAAGCGGGTATTATCGGCAACCAATCTTTTATCCCCGATCTATTACCAGAATTCCTTGAAACTAATTCAGACTAGTCTCGATTTGGGTGCGATTGAGTTGTGCATTGGTATTCGAGCGCGATCTAGATGTAGATCTACCTACATTTTTAGGTAGATTTAACTGAAAATATACTGTAAATATCATTAGATAAATATCAGATGACCAGCCAAACTAAAACTGCTGAACTACCTTATAACTTAGCGCAATGGAAACAAGGATATCGATCGCAAAAACAAGAATATGATTATCAAATCACTGAAATTGAAGGACAAATTCCTCCCGAACTCACCGGGACTTTATTCCGAAATGGGCCAGGATTATTAGATCTCAATGATGAGTCAGTACGCCACCCCTTCGACGGCGATGGGATGATTTGTCGGATTACCTTTAAAGATGGTAAAGCTCATTTCCGCAATCGCTTCGTCCAAACCGCCGCCTATCTTGCCGAGCAAACCGCTGGTAAATTTCTATATCGCGGTGTCTTTGGCACCCAAAAAGCTGGCGGCTGGCTGAGTAATGCTTTTGATGTCAACCTCAAGAATATTGCCAATACCCAAGTCGTGTATTGGGGTGGTAAATTACTCGCGCTCTGGGAAGCCGCCGAACCCCATCGCCTAGATCCTCAAACTTTAGACACATTGGGGATTGAATATCTCAATAACACCCTCAAACCTGGCGATCCTTTTGCCGCTCATCCATTATTCGATCCCAAACAAGAGCGAATGGTGAACTTCGGCTTAAAAGTCGGTAAATTTGACACCACGGGACTGCTCACTGGTATTACCATCTACGAACTAGATCTCGATGGCAAAGTTGTCGTCGAGCATTCACACACGATTCCGGGCTTCGCCTTCATCCATGACTTTGCGATTACGCCAAATTATTGCATCTTCTTCCAAAATCCTGTCGGTTTCAATCCCTTTCCCTTCCTATTGGGCTTCAAAGGTGCGGGTGAATGTGTCAAATTCCAGCCCGAAAAACCCACAAAAGTTATCGTCATCCCCCGCGATCCGCACAGTGGCGAAAAAACCTACACACTTGAGACTAAATCAGGATTTGTCTTCCACCATGCCAATGCCTTCGAGCAAGATGGTAAGATCTCGATCGATTCAATTGCCTACCCAACGTTCCCCGAAGTCGAACCCGATAAAGATTTCCGCGATATCGATTTTGGGACACTCACTCCAGGGCAGTTATGGCGATTTGAATTAGATCTCGCTACCAATCGCGCCCTGAGCCACCTCGTCGAACCCCGCTGCTGCGAATTCCCGACAATCAACCCCGCCAACGTTGGTTATCCCTATCGCTATGTCTATCTGGGTGCCGCTCAAACCCTCGCTGGTAATGCACCCCTCCAAAGTATCCTCAAATTGGATCGCGAAACTGGCACACAGCAAATGTGGACGGCGGCACCCACAGGGTACGTCAATGAACCCGTGTTCGTACCGCGTCCTGGTGGCACCCAGGAGGACGATGGCTGGCTGATCGCGATGATCTATGATGGAGCCAAGGATCGATCGGCTGTGGTCATTCTCGATGCAGCAGATCTCACCAAAGGAGCCGTCGCGACGCTCCAGCTCACCCATCATATTCCCTATGGGTTACATGGCAGTTGGACGGATGAAGTGTTTATCGATTTACCATAAATATAATTCTGGGCGGAATGGGGTAATTACTTAATTACCCCGTGGAGGATCGTCTAGAAAGGAATTTTATCGAGATCGTCGGTATCAAAAGCAGGCGGCTCTTCGGCACGAGGCGCAGCGGGGGCAGTCGCTCGACTACTTGCTGGGGGCGAACTGGGTGCGACAGAGGTGGTGCCTATTGGTGTGGTGGGAGTACCGACAACCATAATGTGATAGATACGGCTGGCAACTAGTTTGGCACGTTTTTCCTTGTAGCCATCTCGCTCCATCGTCGTCATTTCTAAACGACCTTCGATCGTCACCCGATCGCCGATTTTATAATTCTCCTTGATTTCGGTTGCCAAATTGCCCCAGCCGACAACTTCGATCGTTGGGTGTCTTTCATCAGGACGGCTACCTGGTGGCGGCGAAAACTGAACGAACATATCGGCCACTGCCATCTGGTTGTCAGCAGTGTAGCGTAGCTCGGGATTTTTGATAATCTCCGCCATTAAAATGCAACTATTCATGAGGTTAGGTAATGAGTAAAATTGAGGGACGATCGGCACCGATTGTAGATGCTGCCTCATAAGCATATTGCACCAAGCAATATCCCTAGTAAAGACTGAAAATCATAGTTCTATTTTAGTAGATAAATACTATTTTGTAACTATAATTGTTGAGATATGCTATCACTATCGATCGCTGCTTGACTAAAATATTGCGGTAATCTTAACTTAATGCTCGATTTAACTGGTAACTTACGCGATCGCACTGAGATCGATCGATGGTAATCTCTGAAAAATCGGGGTAGGGACAATTCATAAATTGTCTCTACCCCGATTGTTATAGGATGCTTCTGTTTTCTATCGATAATCCATAATCCGATTGACGAGCGTCACTACTTGCCTGACTAAAGATCGATCTCCGGCACCTGCTCTAGGATGACAAATGGGCACAATAGGGCAAGAGCAGTTAAGTTTGGTAAAATTAGGATGGTTAGATCGTTCAGATACAGCTTGAAACTTTTAGGTATCGCTGCTAGCTGAAAATTACCATCACACTGTCCATCCCCATTTACGTTATCGATGATAGATAAACCGATCGAGTTACCAGTAGATGTTGGTCTATCTACACCCATTCTCCTCCTAGTGCTAGTCGCATTAGAAGCTGTACTATCCGCCGACAATGCGATCGCCCTCGCCTCTATTTCACAGGGCTTAGTTGATGAAGAGCTACGTCCCAAAGCCCTCAATCTCGGTCTGCTGTTTGCCTATATCCTCCGCATGACGCTGATTGTGGCAGCGACATGGGTAGTGCGGTACTGGCAATTTCAGGTACTGGGGGCTGCTTATTTACTGTGGCTGGTGTTTCAGTACTTTACAGCAGGCAAAAATGAAGATGGCGAACCACAGCGTCCTCAGTACACTTCCCTGTGGCAAGTGATTCCGATTATTGCCGTTACGGATTTGGCATTTTCACTCGACAGCGTGGCAACGGCGATCGCCGTATCAACCGATACTTGGCTAGTGATTACTGGTGCAACGATCGGGATTATCTTGTTGCGGTTCATGGCGGATTTATTTATCCGCTGGTTGGGAGAATATACTCACCTCGAAGATGCTGGCTACGTTGCTGTCGGGTTGGTAGGAGTTAAGCTCTTAGTTCGAGCACTCTACCCCGATGTGGAAATCCCCGAACAAATCACGATCGCGATCGTGGCAATTATCTTTACCTGGGGATTCTCACAACGCAAGGAATCAGCCCAAGAGTAGCCAATAATGGTGACGATCTCGATCGATGAATAAGTGTTGAAAGGATCGATGAATAAGGATCTGTGGGGATTGAGATCGGTTCTCAACCCCATTACCCATTACCCATTACCCATTACCCATTCCCTTCCCCCTTCCCCTTAAACCGCCACAGCTTCACACTCAATCGGCGCATATTTTCCCATTGGTTGATATTCGGGTACCAATTCGTGGAGAGCGGCAACACATTCACTCACTTCACATTCAGCCGCCGCCTCCAGTAGATTGGTAAGTTGAGGTGATAGCTCTTTCCAAGCCAATTTAGCCTCCCGAGCGGAAAAAATCTTGGGATGTCCGGTTGGTAATGCGGCATTACAATCGATCAGTAGCTCCTCATAGATTTTTTCACCTGGGCGTAAACCAACAATCTCGATCGTCACATCTTGGTGAGGTTCCATTCCATGTAGAAGGATCATCTGGATTGCCAGATCGTAGATTTTGACGGGTTCGCCCATGTCGAGCAAAAATACTTCCCCACCTTTTGCCATTGCACCCGCTTGGATCACTAGCGTTGCGGCTTCGGGGATCGTCATAAAATAACGAGTGATGTCTATGTGTGTCAGGGTGATCGACTTACCAGAAGTAATTTGTGCGCGGAAACGAGGCACCACCGAACCACTACTGCCTAAGACGTTACCAAATCGCACCATCGTAAAACAGGTGTCGTGGTTGGGTAGATCGGCTAAACCTTGCAGTACCAACTCCGCCACGCGCTTAGTTGCACCCATAATATTTGTCGGACGCACGGCTTTGTCTGTCGAGATCAGCACAAATTTGGATACTCCGCAGGCGATCGCGCATTTAGCCGCAGTTAGGGTGCCATTAATATTGTTAATGATGCCGGATACAGGATTGGCTTCGACGATCGGGACGTGCTTATAAGCGGCGGCGTGATAGATTGTCTGAACGCCATACTTGTTCAAAACTTGGGTCAAAGCCAGCTCGTCAGTCACAGAACCCAAACAGGCAGCTTTATTCAAACTAGGATAGTTTTCGCCCAGTTCCATGTCCATCTGGTAGAGTGCAAATTCATGTAGTTCGTAAACAATCAGCATTTTTGGTTGCTGCTTGGCAATTTGACGACAGAGTTCCGAACCGATCGAACCCCCGCCACCAGTAACTAAGACGACGCGATCGGTAATATCATGCTGGAGCAGTTCGGGACGAGCGGCAATTGGTTTGCGTCCGAGCAAATCCTCAATATCCAATTCGCGGACTTTGGCAATCGAGACATGACCGCTCAGAATTTCGGTAATACTAGGGACGGTTTTGACTGGTACGCCTAGCACCTGGAGTTTTTGTAAAATATCGCGTTTGCGATCGCCTTCGAGCGAGGGCATTGCCAAGAGGATTTCATCAAATCCCACAGTTGCCTTCAATTTCAGCAGTTCGGCGGGGGCATAGACTCGAATGCCTTGAACGTTGCGACCTTGAAGATACGGATCGTCATCGATAAAGCCGATCGGGCGTTTGCCATGTTCGCTGGAGATCGCAGACGCGAGGATACAACCGGCACTACCCGCTCCATAGATCGCGACACCACTGACCTCTTGACAAGGATAGACGATCTGGCGCATCCGACCCAGTGTGAGCCGTACGCACAACCTGAAGGCAATCGATAAGATCAGTGCGAACATTCCGTCTACTAGTATGACTCCAGATGGAATTGCTGGACTTACAAATAAATTGACCACGATCGTCGTCGCCAAGAAACTTGCAGCGATCGCCTTAGCAATTGTGAAGATAAATCCACCATCGATGTATCGTAATACCTGCTGGTAAATTCCAAAATACCAAAATAACCCAATCTTAATGGCGATCGCGAACATCGTGAAATCCCCGTGCTGTAGTATTTGCCGGGGGATCGTGTCAAATCCATACTCGCAGCCGATCGCCGCAATAATTGAGATCAGGAACAAACTGATGTCGATCGCCGTCAGGATCGTATACTTCTGATGATTGGAAAGCGCATTGACAAGTTTTTCAAGCGTCACAGCAGTGGCTTCAATACTCAACAAAGATCGGCTTTTAGTGGACATGATATTATGACACAATCGACGGTTTTTAATAAGTTGAAAATCAAGTTTCAATCAAGTGTAAAACTTGATTTATGACCTTTACCAATACGATCGCAACTAGCGTTGTGGTGTAGCGTAAGAGGTTGATGACTGATAAATTGAAGCAATCTAAGCCGAGCAATCTTGGTAAGTGAAGACTGCAAAAAGCAGGTTGTAAAAGCTCTCTCGATATATCTAAAGTATATTTTTTTTTACGAAATGTACTCAGCCAAATCTCTGAATTTGGCAGCGAGAGGCTCAAGTTAACCGATCGCAGTCTGGATGTCTAAACCTTCGATCGAAAAACATGGGTGAATTCAACCGATGGACGAAACAAACTGACCTGCAAATCGATTTTTGTGTAAACTTATAATAAATAATCAACTGCTCGCGATCCGGAAAATTGCACTAAAATGTTAAGTGATAACTTTTCCAGTGAGGAGTGCACGAGGGAAACCATGAACCAAAACCACCAAAAATCTAATCTCAAACGTGCTCAGATCGGTCGAATTGCATCCTTAATGCTAGGTTCGGTCTTTACGAGTGTCGTCGTTGCCATGAGTCCAGCGATTGCCGCACCGACTGCGCCAAACAATAGCAATTCATTGAATAAGGTCACCGCATCGGTGCCTTTAGCCAAGGCACTGGAAGCCACTAAAACTAGCGCACCCGCCGCCACCCCAGCGACTAACCAAGTCGCTCAAGCTAGTGATGTTGCTGGCAACTGGGCCGAGCCTTTCATTAGAGTTTTAGTTGAAAAAGACATCATCAAGGGTTATCCCGATGGAACTTTCAGACCCGACCAACCGATCACTCGGGCAGAGTTTGCTGCTTTACTAAACAAAGCTTTCGACCTGCAACCAATCCGGGCAGGACGTAATTTCAAAGACGTACCCAGAAATTACTGGGCGGCGGACGCAATCCAAAAAGCTTACCGGAGCGGATTCTTAGCTGGATTTCCCGGTAGCTTTGGCCCCAGACAAAACTTATTACGGATTCAAGGATTAGTCTCCTTGGTCAATGGGAGCAAGCTCCAAGCTAGTGGCGACCTAGACCTCAATAGTGTCTTTGGGGATGCTGCTCAAGTGCCTAGCTATGGTCAAAATGCGCTAATCGCGGCAACTCAAAAATGCATAGCTGTCAGTGTTGATTATGACAGCAGCCAGTTACCCGGTGGTAACTTTGGGCCAAATACAGTCGCAACTCGTGCTGATGTGGCTGCTTACATTCACCAAGTCTTAGTTGGCTCTGGCAGGTTGCCAGCACTGGACGCGTCTAGCCCAGCCAACAAATACATTGCATCTTGTCCTCAAGGTACTTATGTAACTTCGATTACTGGTACTCCAGCAGCCCCAACACCCATCACTGCTGATGAAGCGATCGCCAAATTAAGCCTTCCTAGTCAAGTACCCACGCTCGCCAGTGGCAGTGTCAGTACTTTCCCCGTCGGTGGATTGGGTACTCCTACCGCCTTTGGTGCCAATACTGGCTTCTTCCTCGGTGCGGGCTACCAAAACGAAACCCGTCCGAATATCTACGGTAACCCACCGAACCCAGGATTCGTGCCATCAACGACCAAAGGCCCAGAGACTTACGCTTACTCGGTCGGTCTTGGTTTAGGTGATGCGCGCAACTTCTTTGGTTTAGAAACAGTCGCGACTACCTACAACCGACAAGGTGCTAATTCTTTCGAGAACGGTGGGATCAGTTTCAAAATTCACAAACTACTCGGCGATAACTTTGCGATCGCTGGTGGTTATGAAAATGCCATCACATTTGGTAGCAACTCTGGCGGTTTCGGAACTCCTGATGGTGGTGTCAATGGTGGTCGGACTGGCTACGGTGTAGCGAGTGTGATCCTCAATCCCGACCCAAATATGGGCTTCTTTAGCAACACCACCCTCTCAGTTGGTGCTGGTGCTGGTCGCTTCCGGACTGTGGGCGATATCCGTGCCGGACGTGACACGATCAATGTCTTCGGTAGCGTTGGTACTCGCTTATTCTCCAATGTGTCGTTAGTTGCTGACTGGAACGGTCAAGATCTCGGCGTTGGTTTACCCATCTCGATTCCTTTTGGTGGTGGTACTTCCTTCCAAATTACTCCAGCACTAGTCGATCTAGTCAATAGTGAAACTGGTGGTTCTCGCTTTACTGTTAGCGGTGGTTTAGGCTTCAACTTCTAATCACAGCTAGTCAATTGTTGACCTGCTGGAAATCTGAGGAGCGATCCTCAGATTTCCATCGATCTTATTTATCCTCTTCATCATGGGCGCAAACATGAAAATCTCAGCTTATTTATTCGGAATGGGTGTCGTAGCTACTGTCGCCGCACTCAATATCGCTCCAGCTCAGGCTCAAATCGGTAACGGTTCTGACAATGGCAATATTTTTAATTCGATTACCAACACTGGTGGTGGCGGAATTGTAGGCAGTGGTCAGCCATCCTATGCAGCTCCCAGCCAAAGTGCTGTCAACCAGTTTTCACAGTCCTTGTCGGCAAATACCGTTGGCGATGCAGCGACATTTGATGTCATCAATGGCGCAGAACCAGCACCTTTAGTTGCGGCATTGTTGCCGACAGGTGTTGCGGCTGATGGCGCAACTGGTAGAGCTGCTGCTACTCTCGCAAGTACCGTTCAAGGTATGCGTGCTAGTAATGGTGATATCAGTGCTACCAAACTCAACGCATCAGTTGGCGCATACAATGACTACGTTAAAGCCTTCGTTGGTGAAGTCGGCCCAGAAAAAGCAATTAGTGATGCACCTAACGGTCAAAAAGCGTTGCAAGGATTATTGGGTCAATTGATTCAAATTGCCAACCAATCGGCACCTGGATCTATTGCTCCACCTAGCCCTAGATAAGATCGTCAGGTAGATTATTTACCAATTAACTAGTTAATAATAGGCAGGAGCAAGAAAGTTTTTTTCTTGCTCCTGTTATTTTTGTACAGGTGCGGAGATCGCCATCGTCAAGGTAATTGCTAATCGATTTTGAAGATGGATTAATTGACTCGATCGAAGCTCCAAGCTCGAAGCTAGATAACAGTAACTAAATCCATCTATAGCCTAAAGATCGGTATGTTGAGCTGCCCAACCGATCGCGATCGTTATTTAAAATACATCCGAGAATATCATTAGTAGTGCGATAATAGATCTGATAACTTTTCCGGTGAGGAGTGCGCCAGGAAAACCATGAGCAAAAACCACCAAAAGTTTTATCCTCGATCCGTCCAGCTCGATCTAATTGTCTATTTACCGATCGGTGCGATGCTAGCAGGTGTCATAACTACGACTGGCTCTGTATTCGCAGCACCTAGTACACATTTCGATCGCCACTCATTCACTAAAATTGCAGCAGTTGGATCTTTGTCCGAGGCCGCGCAATTAACAAATAAAACGGCACTGGCACCTCCAGCAGCCATCAAAGTCGCTCAGGCGAGTGACGTTGCCGGCAACTGGGCCGAGCCTTTTATTAAAGCCTTAGTCGAGAAAGATATTATCAAGGGTTATCCCGATGGGACTTTTAAACCCGAGCGACCCATAACTCGCGCTGAATTTGCAGCTTTAGTTAATAAAGCTTTCGATCTTCAACCAGTGAGGGGATCGCGCAAATTCAAAGATGTATCTAGTAAATATTGGGCATATACAGTCATCCAAACAGCTTATCGAAGTGGCTTTTTGGCTGGATACCCCAGCGATACATTTGCACCCGAGCGCAATATTAATCTGATTGAAAGTATCGTCGCCCTGACCAATGGTAGTAAGCTCTCACCGCAGGGCAACTTAGATCTCAATAGGATCTTTGGCGACGCAGCTCAAGTCCCCAGCTACGGTCAAAATGCGCTGATCGCCGCTACCCAGAAATGCATAGCAGTTAGTGTCGAATACGATAGCAGCAAATTACCTGGTGGTAACTTTGGGCCGAATACAATCGCGACTCGTGCGGATGTGGCGGCATATATCCACCAAGTCCTAGTCAGCACGGGTAAGTTGACACCTGTAGCTAAATCCAGCTCGGCAAATAAGTACATCGCAGCTTGTCCTCAAGGTATCTACGTAACGACGATTTCTGACACTACGCCCCGAGCCGCCGCCATTAGTGCTGACGAGGCAATTTCCGAGCTGGGTATTGGTGACGGACTCCCAAATCTGACTACTATTAACACCAATATTTACCCAGTTGGCGGTCTGACGACTCCTAGTGCCTTTGGCTTGAGCTGGGGGAATGTATTTGTCGGTGCGAGCTACCAATCATCGACGCGTGCGGCTTTGTATCTCACTCCGCCTCCTTCCGGTCAATCGAGACAGGATGGTGCAGCCTACATCGGTTTCGGACTAGGGGATGCCCGAAATTTCCTGGGACTGGAAACAGTTGCGACATCTTATAGTACCGCTTCTAGTGGTTTTCTGAAGGCGGGTACGGTAAATCTCAAGCTACACAAGCAGTTTGGAGATAACTTTGCGATCGCGGGTGGCTTTGAAAACGCCATTCCCTGGAGTCGCAATTTAGATGGCGGTCAGACTGGTTATGGGGTGGTTAGTCTCATCTTAAATCCCGATCCCAATATCGGCTTTTTTAGTAACACGACCGTATCTATTGGTGGCGGTGCGGGACGATTCCGCAATATTGGGGATATTCGGAATGGGAAAGACAGTTATGGCGTTTTTGGCAGCCTTGGTACGCGACTGTCGCCCAATTTATCATTAGTGGCTGACTGGAATGGTCAAGATTTGAATATTGGTTTACCAATTACTATTTATTTGGGTGACACTACGACGATCCAACTAGTACCATCGATCGTCGATCTGGTCAATAAAGAAACTGGA
>JBBRVB010000015.1:0-24886 GCA_038247275.1 Chroococcales cyanobacterium | reverse complement strand
TACTGAAGCCGATATTATTGCCGCCCAGACTTATAATATCCCAGTTATTGGCGTACTATCGGGAATTCGCGATCGCGATCGATTAGCGCAATATCAACCAGACAAAATTGTATCAAATTTAGCAGAAGCTGTAGATTTTATTTTCGGTCTGTAATGTATCTCGATCGAGTAAATAGATTATGAGTTTTTTTTGCAAATATTCATATTAGGAGCGACTAAAAATTTACGATCGGCTATCTGTGCTTAATTTTATATTTGCGGGCACACTAAGAAAGTAACAGAATCTGTCAAGATTTTTGGATGGTAGCTATTGTTACTTTTTACAAATCATATCTTTGGCAGAGTTATGAAAAGGTTATGGAAGTAGCCCGATCGAGATCGTAGTGTGAAGATTCACCCGATCGATTCGATCGAGTAATGAACAGCTCTCTAGTTATACTCAGGAGGACAATAATATGGCTGGACAACTATGCTGGATTCCCTCGTTTGTGTCTAAAGGAAAATTAACTTTACATCTTAGATTAGAACCCTATCACCCCTGGAAACCTCATACAGCTTTTCCTCATTTGTGCGTTCCAGATTATCCAATTCCCGGTGGCTCCAAAGGCTGGGCAACCAGTCAAAAACTTCTCCAATCGGGTTGGACGATCGTTTCTACAGCGCAGGTACAAGCATCATTTAGAGATAATTTTGGAACTGATTCTTGGGCGGCTTAGTAACCAAGTCTTCCGCTAGCACCAGCAGATCCGGTGGTGGGATTTAAGGTTGCACCTGCGGGGAGGGGGTATTGGCGGGAATTGCATAAATGCTGGCGTTAAATTCGGCTTTGAGTATATCGGGGGATACCTGTCTAAATATTAAATCTGGACGAGAGAATTTCAAAAGCGTTGATTAGCAAGCAACTCAAGGTATTGGTGATTTTTCACCTCGGTCATTTGGGCGGCGTTTTCTAGAAATCCACAATAAAATCTGAACATAGAAAAGCCTTTATTTTGAGTTGATAATTATTGGAAATTAATGATGTCTCCCGAATCGGATCGAATATTCGGTGGCACACCTGTGGGTAATGTTTGGTAAAATGAGAATAAAGTTGAGTTTGAATTCAAAACACACAACAGTAAGTCAAAATTATGGACAGAGTTACTATTCCTGATGTCCTAACTTTAGAAGAGGCTTCCGGTTACTTGAAATTATCGATCGAAACAGTTGCCAGTCAAGCTCTAAAAGGTAATATTCCCGGTCGGAAAATTGAAAATAATTGGCGATTTTTGAAATCGGCGATCGATGATTGGTTGCGTTCCAAAAGTAGTAGTTCGATTTTACTTGCTCAAGCAGGTGCTTTAGCTGATGATGATGAGATCGATCGACTGAGAGCGTCAATTTATCAAGCTAGAGAGCGTCCCGAAATCGATGATAATTTAGGGTCTAATTAATGTATTTGCTCGATACCGATACCTTGACACATCTTTATGCTGGTAATACTAATGTTGTGGAGCGATTAAAATTGGTAGCAGATGAAGATGTGGGAATTACGATTATTACT
The DNA here is from genome assembly GCA_038247275.1 of Chroococcales cyanobacterium. GTDB lineage: Bacteria > Cyanobacteriota > Cyanobacteriia > Cyanobacteriales > Chamaesiphonaceae > Chamaesiphon. Next base: position 23,343 of record JBBRVB010000015.1, on the reverse strand, counting down.
AAGAAACCCAACATTTCTAAGATATTGTGTTCGTTGGGTTTCGCAATGCTCAACCCAACCTACGAATCTGATTTAATGCAAACAAGTGAGAATACCTTCGTCACGACTGGAAACTAAGGTATAGAAATCTTTAAATCTCTGGAATTTTTCCTGTACATAGTGGGAATATTCATCACCTTCATCAGCATAGATCTTGTACACCCCAGCATGGCTCATTGCTAATGGATTCCAGTGGGCACTAAATATTTTGATCGAGATTGTTTGGAGTTTTTCTTGAATATTATGTACTTCACTAGGATCTAGATAGCGAATGCAAGAACCGATTATTGCTTTGTTCGCTTCATTTAATGGCGATCCACCAAATATGGCTTTTTTAACCCAATCAGATTCAGCCACTTCTTCACAATTGCGCCGTCCTGGCGAGAGTAAATAATAAAATTTATCCCAGGCTCGACCGATGCGGAAATTTCGATATTCGAGACCAGGATATTGTTGAATTAATTTACAAGCTTCATTAAGAAACTCAATGGATAATCGATAGTCTTCTTCATCCTCATCTACTTCTCTTTCTCTTTCTAATTCTGCCTCAGATTCAGAAAGATATAACTCGAAGAACTCCAAATGCTCACCAAAATTTGGCTCTTGATGAGATCGAGCTAGTAATTGGCAGTTGGGTATTGCTTGATATCCCATATCCAAGCCAATATCTAATTTACTCCATCAAAATTCGTACATGATTGATTAGTTGCGTTCAGAAACCCAACTTCTTCAAGAAGTCGGGTTTCTATGCGAATCCACTACTTCGCAGCAACCAACCCATTGTGACGCAACAACGCCGAAGGATCTGGCTCACGTCCTCGGAATGCCGTAAACACCTCCATCGGGTGCTGGCTACCGCCCAGCGATAATACTGTATCGCGGAACCGTCGTCCGGTCGTCCCGATCGCGTCTGCATCATCCAATCCGGCATCTTCAAACGCCGCAAACGCGTCCGCACTTAAGACTTCCGCCCACTTATAGCTATAATAACCAGCCGCATAACCACCAGCAAATATATGTCCAAAGGAGCAGAGGAAATTGTCTTCAGGGATGGGGGGAATTACCATGCTGATTTTGGCGAGGCGATTGCGAACATCGGCAATTGTCTCGGTACCACCTGGTTGGTAGCTGCTGTGCAGTGCTATATCCAACCAGCTAAAGTGGATCTGACGTAGCATCCCACTCCCGCTCATAAACGTCCGCGCGGCGAGGAGTTTTTGGTAGTAGTGTTCGGGTAATGGTTCGCCAGTTTCGTAGTGTTTGCCCAAACTCAGCAGGGTGGGGCGATGGTAGCACCAGTTTTCCATAAATTGGCTAGGTAACTCCACGGCATCCCATTCGACATTACTAATGCCTGACGCGCCGACAAAATCGACGGTAGTGAGCATGTGCTGTAACCCGTGTCCGAATTCGTGGAACAGGGTTTCGACTTCACCGAAAGTCATCAGACTGGGCTTGCCGTCTACTGGGGGCGTTTGATTGCAGGTCAGGTAAGCAACGGGTAAGCGGACTTTAGACCCATCTTGGTCGGTCAATTTGGAGCGACTGATGCAATCTGCCATCCACGCACCGCCGCGTTTTTCGGAGGGGCGGCTATATGCGTCCAAATAGAAGTAGGCAATCGGTTGGTTTTGCTCGTTGGCGACTTGAAAATACCGCACATCGGGATTCCAGATGGGTGCTTGTCCGTCGGCGGCGGTGATGTTGATGTCAAATAGTTTGTGCGCGAGGTTAAATAATCCCGATAGTACTTGCTCTAAGGGGAAATATGGGCGCAATTCTTCAGCGTTAAAGTCAAATTTGGCTTCCCGCAAGCGTTCTGACCAGTAGGCGAGGTCCCAATGTTTGAGGTCGTTGGCTTCAGGGGCATCTTGAGCTATTGCAAAAGCGCGAAGATCTTCAAGATCTTGCTTGGCTGCTTCAAAGCTGGCACTACGCAGGGATTCGAGCAGATTTTCGACAGCCGCGACATTCGGTGCCATTTTACTAGCGAGGCTGAGTTCGGCGAAGTTGTCAAAGCCGAGGATATTGGACTTTTCGCGGCGGAGTTCGAGGATGCGATCGATATTCTCTAAGTTATTATAGTCGCCCGCTGCTGCCCGACTGACCACCGCTTTATATACCTGCTCCCGCAAGTCTCGGCGTTGACTATGCTGCATAAAGGGGCCGTAACTAGGCGCATCTAGAGTAATCGTCCACGGGCCATCGGTGGGAGTAGCGGCTTCATTTCCAGCGGCTCTGGCGGATTGAGCAGCTTGAGCGAGTAAACTTTCGGGAAGTCCCGCAATTTCTTCCGGCTTAGTCAGGGTGAGACTATATGCTTTGGTGGCATCGAGGACATTATTAGAAAACTTATTAGAAAGTTCGGCAAGTGCCAATTGAATCTCATTAAATCGTTGCTTTGGCTCTCCCATCAAACCGACTCCAGACAGCTCCATATCGCGGATGGCAGCCTCGATAATCCGTTTTTGGGCTGCGTCGAAGTTGGCAAAATCGGGGCTAGCGGCGATCGCCTTGTAGCCCTGATAGAGAGCGGCACTCTGTCCCAATCGCGTCCAGAATTGGACGAGCTGGGGCTGCATTTCTTCGTAAGCGGCGCGCAGTTCGGGACTATTTTTGACACCCATTAGGTGCCCAACGATACTCCAACTCCAGGAAATCCGTTCGATAATTCGATCGAGTGGTTCGACCAATCCCGTCCCGGTGGGGATAATATTATCTTCAAGCTTAGTTAATGCTGCGTTCGCCTCAGTCAGCAGTTCGGTAATGGCGGGAACTACTTGCTCTGGCGTAATATCTGGAAATGGGGGCAATCCCTGACCTTGTAATAGCGGTTTCATCAGCAAGTGTGGTGAGATATTATAGATGTATCTATTATCTCTCGATCTACAGAGGATGCTGTGTCTGGTTTACCGCCCCAATTTTTCAAATTTTCATAGTGCCAATCCTGCCGAGATCGATCGACTGGAAGAAGTATCGTAGTCTATGGCAAACTTCTATGCAGACGAGCAGTTTCCCACAAAAACCACTATTGCCTTACATGCCCTCGGTCATGATGCTTTAACTCAGATGATAAGTAAGTTATTCAAACCAGACCTGGTATTAGTTAAGGTTGATAAAAGATTATTCTATACAGTCCAATCTTCTACCTCATACAAAAATCGCGTCGCCCCCATCAGTTTACGATTTGCAGAAGTGCTTTGAACAAATACAACATACTGTTCTAGATTATGTGGCTTAATTCTAACTGTTTCGCCAATTGGCAAACCTAATAGATCTCTAGCTGCATCTCCTGCAAATAAATCTCCTGTTTTTCGATCCATTAAAACAATTTCCTTACTAGCTTGAATGGTTTCAGTTTTAGTGAATTCGTAGAAACCTCTGCCAACTTTAAAGGTTAGTCCATTCTCTAGCACAAATGCTTTAATAGAGATATCATTATCTACCGCTAAAACCTGAAATCTTCCTGGAGATACTGCTCTTAGATCTGTAGGGGTGAATTCACTAGATTTTTCCCGATTAAGTAGGGTGTTGAACATCCGATCCAAACCTCGATTCATGCGACCTTCTTTGATAACTTCTTGCTCATAATTTTGCAGTTGGTCTGGAGAAGATTGTTGATAACAAACTGACAAAAAGAAATCAGTGATATATGAAAATTGGTCTAAACGCAGATGAAACCCACCAGATTTGTGCGCTAGCTCTTGATAAAATGGGGTTGCGTGAGCGCGATTTAGGGCTTGGATTCCATAAACTGTAATTCCTAATTCTGTCAACCGATCTAGCTCTTTACGCCAGTTCAATTTCTGGGGTGTCTGAGCTGGAGCATGAGGGATATCATCTCCGATCATTACCAGTACCTTGGTGCTACTAGACGACCAAGATAATGATTGAGCTTCATGCAAAACTAGTTCGTAACATTCTGGCGCATCACCGCCACCTGTAGGTTCGACATTTTGGACAAAGTTGCAGATCCGATCGATATCGCCAGATAAATTCAGATGTTTGGTAACATAAGTAGATCCAGCATCGCCGTAATCCCCGTGAGCGACGATCCCAATCCGAATGCCAGGAATTTCGTCGAGGAGTCGAGTAATTGTACTTTTGAGGTTGCGACGCACTTGAGTTAGGCACGGATACATACTTCCGGTCGTGTCAAAACTAAACACAACTTCAATATTATTTGTCATTATATTTACTCCCTTCTAAAAAGCTCTAGATCTAAAATTCCCAAAATTGGCGAAAACATAGCACTCAGCATTGTTAAAGACACAATTTATCGCGAGAAAATCTCCCTACCGTTAGATCGTAATTATTTCAACAGTGATTCGATCTCACTGGCAAGATCTTGAGGTTTGGTATTCGAGCCAGAGCGTTTGACGACATTACCACTGCCATCGATCAAAAACTTAGTAAAATTCCATTTGATACCCGATCGATCTCATTATCACCCATAAACGCCCAATTTACTCGAAGCCTGAATCGGCACGCTAAAAGGGATTGATGCTGCTGGGACGATCGATTTAACTGGTATTAGTTGCACTGCACAAGCCTTGAGTTCTGGTTGCAATGAGTCGGGACAGGCGGCATCATGTGTAAATAGATTTGCTTCGGCATCTTTGGCCCACAATTCGCCCCAGTGCATCGGCACGAATACCGTACCACGATCGATCGCGGCTGTGACTAGTGCGGGAAATCTTCCGGTACCGCGACGCGATCGAATTTCGACCATTTCGCCATTTTCGATCTGCAATCTCGCGGCATCCTTGGGGTGAATTTCGACGAAGGGATCGGGGTGCATCTGTTGAATTTTGGGGATGCGTCCAGTCCGAGTCATCGTGTGCCAGTGGCCGTATAACCGCCCTGTGGTCAATACAAATGGATAATCTGGGCTTGGTGGCTCGGCGAGTCCTTTGGAGTGGCAAGCGGCAAATTTGGCGCGTTTGTCGGGGTGATGGAAGGAGAGATCGGTATAGAGTCTTTTGCCGTATTGGGTTTTGCAGCCGGTGGGGTGCGGCCATTGGGTGGGTCCATGATCTTGGAGATATTGATGGCTCAATCCAGTGACATCGCAGGGACGACCCGCGCTGAGTTTGGCAAATTCAGCGTAGACATCGGCACTATTTTTAAACCAAAACTCATCTTTGAAGCCCAGTCTCCGTCCGACTTCAGCAAATACTTCCCAATCGGCTTTGGCTTCGCCAGGTGGTGTTCTAAAGGCGGGACAGAGGGTGACTGTCCGCTCGGAATTGGTCATCACACCTGTCTTTTCGCTCCATTGGGCGGCGGGGAGCAGGACGTGAGCATATTTAGCGGTTTCGGTGGGATAGTAGGCATCCTGATGGATCGTCAAAGGCGATCGCATTAAGGCGGCTTTGGTGCGGTTGATGTCGGGCATACTGACCGCCGGATTGGTGGCTACGATCCACAGCAAGCCTACCGATTCGGTTTCTAGACCTGTTATCATCTCCCAGGCAGTTTTACCCGGATGGGGAGAGATTCTGCCTGCTGGTAAGTTCCAAAGTTGCTCGATTTCGGCACGTTGAGCGGGATTTTTGACCATCCGGTAGCCGGGGAGGATGTGCGCTAGTCCGCCCGCTTCTCGTCCGCCCATCGCATTGGGTTGTCCGGTGAGCGAAAATGGCCCCGCACCTGGTCTACCAATTTGCCCCGTCATCAGATGGAGGTTGATAATGTGCCGGACTTTGGCGGTACCTTCGCTCGATTGGTTGACACCCATCGACCAGAGGGAGAGGACGTTATTAGAGGCTGCCCACCATTTAGCAGTTTTTTCGAGATCGGCTTGGGCGATGCCACATTTAGCCGCAACTATGTCGGGGGGATAATGTTGAACGACTTCAGCGAAGGCGGCGAAGTTACTAGTACAGGATTCGACAAATTGTTGGTCTATTTTGCCCACGCGCAGGAGTAAATAGGCAATCCCATTTAATAAATCGATGTCTGTACCTGGAGTAATTGCCAAGTGTAAATCTGCGGCTTCGGCGGTAGCGGTACGACGCGGATCGACGACGACTAGCTTGACGCGATCGTGTTGTTTGTGATATTTTCGGAGTCGATTAAATAGGATTGGGTGACACTCGGCGGTATTCGTCCCAATAAGGAACGCAAAATCAGTTTTTTCGATGTCATCATAACAACAGGGTGGCCCATCCGCTCCAAAGCTCTGGATATAGCCAGATACCGCCGAAGACATACACAGCCGCGAATTGGCATCAAAATTGTTTGTACCCAGACAACCCTTGAGGAGTTTTTGGGCGGTATAGTAATCTTCCGTCTGAAATTGCCCCGAACCGTACATGCAGATGCCATCAGCACCTTGAGTATGGAGCACATGCTGCATTCGATCGACAATCCGAGTATAAGCTTCTTCCCAAGTCGCCCGCTTGAATGGTTGGTCGAGACTATCCCGTACCATCGGGTATTGCAAGCGATCCTTATACAGCGACTCGCTAATCGTCGCCCCCTTCACACACACCATCCCCTGGCTAGAAGGATGCGACTTGTCACCCATCACTTTCCAAATCGGCACGCCACTACTATCCCGATACACTGATTTACCTGGCACGGCGGGGGGCGAAGCTTCTAAACCACAGCCGACACCACAGTAAGGGCAAAGTGTTTTAGTTTTGTCAGTCATAAGGGAGGGGATAGGGGATAGAGATTAGGATGATGCTGAAAATAGCTATAGATCTGCAAAATACCGATTCTGGTTAAGATATTCTGTGTTGGAGAATACTAAAAATATGATGATGTCAAATAGTCTGACGATTCAACCTCGTCACGTAATTGTCAACTAGAATGCCAACGATTGTAATCGTGGCTCGTCATGCAAAGTCCGCCTGTATTGTTCTGCTAAACCCGTCGGATTTAGCAGAACAATACAGTGCTTAAAACCACTTTGAATATCAGTAGTAAATTGGCTTAATTAACGCAATTCTTCACTAGGAATGCTGCCAATTCCAATCACCTGAGCCTAGTTGGGCAGAATACAGAATAAATGTGCTATCGATCGAGACATAATTGTCAAATTGAGACTTCATGGCTAAAACTGCTCTAATTCAGGGTTTACGGCGTACTTATCAGATTGCCAGATTTGCCCAACGCCGGAACCTTAATCAGCCATTAATTTATTATTATTAATCGGCAAAGAATCAGATAAAATCTAAATATTCGGTAGTAGCGACCAACGATATCAGATCCGTGGTGGTAATCAACAAGTTATCGATCGATTAGCAAGTAAACTTCGCGATCGCATCTAAACTAATACTCAGTTAGAGTCAACCCGTAGTCACAATAATCGCGATCGCGTCAGTTATTTCCGAATACTCGCTTGAGCTTTGGTTTTAGGTGGCTGATTGGCAGACGGACATAGTTCAGCTAATTCACAATCGGGACAATTCGGTCTTCTAGCATTACAAATAGCTCGACCATGATAGATCGTCATGATTGAAAAGTTTTCCCAATCTACTTGCGGTAACAGCTTCATTAAATCTTGCTCGATTTTAATTGGATCTTGATGCTTAGTTAGACCGATTAAATTAGTCAACCGTTTGACATGGGTATCAACTGTAACACCTTGAATATTACCAAAGGCATGAGCAGAAACCACATTTGCAGTCTTCCTTGCGACTCCTGGTAATGTCAGTAATTGTTCCATTAATTGGGGAACTTCACCATTAAATTCCTCAACGATCTTGCGACAAGCACCTTGAATATTTTTAGCTTTATTATGGTAAAATCCAGTCGATCGCACTAATTCTTCAATATCTAGAATATCTGCATACGCCATCGATCGCGCATCGGGAAACTTGGCGAATAATGCTGGCGTAACTTTGTTCACCCGCTCGTCGGTACACTGAGCTGAGAGAATTGTTGCGACCAATAATTGAACGGGTGTTGTATAATCTAAACTACAAGTGGCATCTGGATAGAGTCGTTTTAGTCTGAGCAATACTTCCAATGCTCGTTTTTTCTTGGATGTCCACTTGCGATCGATGCTCATTTTAGCGTTAAACAGTAATTTGGATTGAATTATGGATCGAGCGATCCTTCATTAATTTGTGACCATTCACGATCTGATAATGGCTGAAGATCGAATTTTATCTGAAAATGACTTTCGGCTGCCTCGGTAAGAACATTAATAATCTGGGAAATAGTTAATTGTAAAATTAGTGCAGGTGGTAAAGCAATAGATTCGCCAAATACTTTTTCAAATAACTCTAAATCGGGATTGAGTCGCATCGAACCATGTTGTAAGATTGCACCAGATTTAATTAATTGGGCACTACCGATCAGTTTATAACCATCCGCACAAACTAGATCCGCACTTGTCGCCGTACCGAAACAATTGGGATTGTGAATATAACCAGTTCCTGCCGTACCATATTGTAGCTCGACACCGATCGATCGCCAACCATTGATGAGGAACTGGCAAATCTGTTGATATACTTCTACCCTTTTACCGACAAATCCCGAACCGATGAAGGCATAAGTCAGATCGCCTTGATGCAATACGCCGCGCCCGCCCGTCGGACGTTTGACGATATCTACAGGTCGTTGGCGTAGCCTCTTCTTTGGAGAATCGTGCCACACTAGAGATCGCCAGTGTTCGGGATAGTGGCGTTGGTGATATCCTAGCGAGATTGTCGGTTGCGACCAAGTATAAAAGCGTAAAGTCGGCGGAATTTGTCCTAAAATATGTTGCTGTAATAACCACCGATCGATCGACATTTGGATCTGTCCGGTAGTCTCAATTGGTGGGATTAGTCGCCAGATTGTAGTTGGGTTAGTCAATCGTTCGCGCTCCAAGTCAATACCAGATTCTTTATTCTGCTATATTTACAATTAGAATAGTTTCGATCGAGCCAACGCACATGGTCGCACCCATCCTCACTTCAACTACTGCCGAGATTATCTATCCTGACTGCGACGGTAATCCAATGTCCGATAATACCAAACAATTTCGGTGGATTGTCACCATCAAAGAAAATCTTGAGCTGATATACGCCGAAGATCCTGATGTTTTTGTAGCGGGAGATTTATTGTGGTATCCCGTCGAAGGTAATAATACCATCCGCCAAGCACCAGACATCATGGTCGCGATCGGTAGACCCAAAGGTGATAGAGGTTCTTACCAGCAATGGAAAGAAGCGGGGATTGCGCCACAAGTCGTGTTTGAGATTCTATCTCCAGGTAATCGACTCGCAGAAATGCAGCGGAAGTTAAGTTTTTACGATCGCTATAGCGTAACCGAGTATTATATTTACGATCCAGATCGGATTGATTTTGCTGGCTGGATGAGAATTGATGGTAAATTAGAATCGATTGAAGAACCACAGAGCTGGGTCAGCCCATTATTAGGAATTCGGTTCGATCTCGAACCCGATACTCTCCAAATTTATCGCCCCGATGGTCAACCATTTCTCAGTTTCGGCGATCTCGATCTGCGCCGTCAAGCTGCCGAACAGCGTGCAGAGACAGCCGAACAACGCGCCGATACCGCCGAACAACGTGCAGATAATGCCGAGCAACGCGCCAATACTGCCGAACAGCGTGCTGCCCAACTAGCAAGAAAACTACAGGAATTGGGGATCGATCCCGCCAACTTATAATTGTTCGATAGTCAATATCTCGATATTGCCACTACCCACTACCCTCTACCCTCTACCCATATTCGTGCGTTTACCGTTACCTCAATTTAGCATCGGTGCCAAAAACCCTCAGCATATCGCCGAGGTAATCGAGACATCTACTTGTGAATTCCTGGCTCAGTGTCTAGAACCAGAAGATCTCAAACTAGCAGTGATGCCCACTTTTGGGAGTATTGTCAAAGCTGCCGATGAAGAAACAGGCAATCAAATTCTCGCCGTGGTTTATCATGCTACCACTGCGCCGATCGATTCTGTCCATCGCGCCCGTGCTTTGGGGATGTCGCTGGATGAGTTGCGAGAGGAGCAGCCCCAGATTTTTGCGATGCTCAAAACCGAGTTTAAAGCAGCGATTATCGGCTTTGAGGACGATAAAGGGCAGATGTATCAATATCTCCCACCCCGCCCGCCTCAAATCCATCAGGGGGTGTACCAGTGCAATAAGGAAGAGATTATCAGGTTTAGCGAACAATTGGAATTTTTGCGGACATTGCTACAGGTACAAGGTGCGCCTGTAGAAGCTTTGACAGCCGCCACTATCAGGGAAATTCATCAGCTCAGAGCGCGAGACAGATCTTGGTTAGTCACCGCAGGGCGCACCGTCAGCTTGATTCTCAAGGATGATTATGACAGGTTGCGTTATGTCTTATCCCAAATCCGTTAATTAGTTGACAGTTGACAGCCAAGTTTTAACGACCGTGATTTAGTCCTTCTTTTTAAAAACCAACTATTCACTATTCACTATCCACTGACCTAATAATGCGAACCGAACAATCAAATAACATCGATATCACATCATACATCGATCATTCCCTGCTCGGGACTGCTACTCCAGCGATGGTCGAACAGTGGTGTGAAGAAGCCGAAAGATTTGGATTTGCAGCGGTGTGTGTCAATCCCTGTTATGTACGGCAAGTTACGTCTCTATTGCACCAAAAACGCCCCCAGATTTGCACGGTCATCGGTTTTCCCACAGGTGCCACGACGACGGCTAGTAAGCTGTATGAGGCTCAGGAGGCGGTGGAAAATGGTGCCCAAGAACTAGATGTGGTGATTAATGTTGGTTGGTTGAAGGCAGGGAGAATCGACGATGTACATCGCGAAATTGCCGAAATCTGCGAAGCAACGGGACAAGGAGTAAAGGCAATCTTGGAAATGTCACTGCTGACGCAACCAGAGCGAGAAATTGCCGCTCAAATCTGCATGGAAGCTGGCGCGCGGATGCTGAAAACAGGTACGGGGTGGTGTGGTGCAGTGACTGTCGAGGATGTCCGATTTCTGAAGGATGTCACCAAAGACCAAATCGGGATCAAAGCCGCAGGCGGCATTCGTACCCACACTCAAGCTGTAGAATTAATTCTCGCTGGAGCCACTAGGCTCGGCACATCATGGGGTATCGATCTTTTAAAACAACGAGCAGAAGAGTCAAAAGCTGGCGGATAGGCTTTACTCCCTTTTCGCCAGTTAATAATTAACAACCACTATAAAATAGCAATATTCAGCTCGATCGATCGCTTGGTGCCAGCCATAACTTTTGGGCGCGATCTTGCGGATCGGGTGTGACGGCTGGTTGGTTGAGACTTTGGTGGAGTAGATACAGCGAACATGTCAATCCCAATCCAGCTAAGACTAGTGCCGTAGCTTGATACCACCCGATCGATTGGCGCGATCGACCCAATCCGGTAACATCTAAAATCAATTCCGAAGGCTGGTCGAATTCGCTCCCAGGCACGATCGTGCTCTTTTTATTGATGCCTGTCAGTTCCAAGCTACCAGGCGCATCGAGCCGACTGACGGGCATTTGAGCATTACTCTGGCGCGGCTGCCACTCTAGTACCCCGGCTTCAACTCGATCGGGGATAAATTTTTCAAACAAGCCTGGGGCAATCTGCATATAGCCCCGATTGATAAATCTGACAGCATCACAAATTTCCTGTGCGGGGGCACCTTTGAGAATGTAGCCATTGGCACCAGCATGGATCGAATCGGCGACATATTCATCACTGTCATGACTGCTGAGTACTAATATCCTAGTTTTGAGCGAGCTGTGGGAGATAATTTTGGTTGCAAGTACACCATCAATATCAGGCATCTCCATATCCATGAGCACGACATCGGGCAGGAGTAGTTTGACTTGCTCGATCGCATCATAGCCATTATCTACCATTCCGACGATTTCAAAGTCCGGCTCGGTCTCAAGTAGAGACTTGAGCCGTTCCCGAATGCTCTTCTGGTCATCCACCAGGAGAATGCGAATCATGTCCAGTTCCTTAGATTTGTGATACTTATTACTAGCCGTGACTCATCTATTCGATCGATCTACCTTCATAGCCGGATGAAAACATACTGTGATAATTCATATATCAATATTATTACAAGTTTGGACACTCCCAGCCATCGCATTTACTAGATCTATACTTGTAACTTTTTTAACATCTCGTCAGTCTAGACGATCTCCGTACCAATTTACCCAAACCAACCCATTATCCATTACCCATTGGCTGGAAAAGGTGCTCTACTTGGGCAAAGCCCTGTTCCCGCACTTTTCGCTATCCATTACCCATTACCCATTACCCATTACCCATTACCCATTCCTTACCCCTTACCCCTTCTTCCCCAGTGCCTCAAACTCTTGCCAACACATCAACAGAGCGCGGGGGACGTGAAAACAACCTTTCCATTTGCCGCCTTTGAGATTCAATAGTACTTCACCCTGTCGATCGAGATAGCCAAACCACTCACCGTTTTCGGGGTCGGCAAAATGTTTCCACGTATACTCATGAACTTTTTGATACCAAGTCCAGCACGCTTCTCGACCAGTCAATCGATAACCCATTGCCAAGGCAACGAGCGTTTCGACATGTACCCACCACAGTTTTTGATTCCATTCCAACTGTTGGGGGGGATGACCGTCGGCATCCATAAAATAATACAAACCGCCATAGCGATCGTCCCAGGCAAAATCGAGGATATTTAAAACCACATCGACAGCTTGGTTGATAGTATCGGGATCTTGACGGCGATTGGCAATATCCATGATAAACCACATCGCTTCGATCCCATGTCCAGGGTTAATCGATCGACCCTCAAAACAATCGACATGGCTGCCATCGGTAGCAACATTTTCGTACATCAATCCGCTCTTTTTGTCCAAAAAGTCGGTCATCACTTCGGTAACAGTCAGATCCAATACCCGGTCTAGTTCCTCACTGGGCAACAACCATGACATTTCGAGGGTCAGGTTTGCCAAAATCATTGGTACGGCTAAGGATTTGAGCGATCGAGTCCCAGGATAGGTTTTATTGTAGCGACCTTTGGGGTTGTCTTTACGGCGCAAGACATTTTGATAAGCTTGGATGGCGATCTCTTTTGCCCAGGACTCACCGTTCGCGAGGGCAAATTGACTAAAAGCCATCGCTGCAAAACAGTCAGAGAAGATGTTGTAGGGCTGCGTAAGGGGCTGTCCCGATCGATCGAGGGCAAAATACCAATTTCCCTGCGGATCGCGGCCGTGCTCGGCGAGGAAGCTGGCTCCGTGTCCGGCAATCTTGAGCCATTCACTTCGCTGTTCGACCCGATTGTACAACATCGAGAATGTCCACACTTGGCGATTTTGGAGCCAGATGAATTTATCAGTATCGTAGACTTTACCCGATCGATCGAGACAGGTAAAGTAGCCGCCTTGCTCCCAGTCGATCGAGTTTTGCTCCCAAAACGGTAGTACATTATTGAGGAGTGTATCCTGATAAAGCTGGGCTAGTTCCTGAAAATCGTAGTTCATGCTTTGGGTACCCGAATAATGATTTTAGATCCAAAGTATCACCGAGTGTGCAACCGCACGAGCGAAATATTAGGTAACGTGAATTTCTCCTGACGGAGCGACTCACGTCAGCTATCACTCATCTCAAAGTCGGCAAAGTCAAATCCAGGCACTACCACACAAGCCACTAGCGCGTATCCCGCTCGACCGGCAAGCGGTGTCGCTCTTTGCCACTGATTGGGTGGCACAACGGCTTGCCAAGAGTTATCGCGACCGAGATAGATGGCTTGCGATCCGCCGTCTAGAGTTTCCGCTATGACCAACTCTAGCGGATCGCCCGCTTGATGAAACCATAACTCCGCAGATCGCACCCGATGCCACCGCGAACAGTGACCGAGGGGCAGTAAAAATAAAATTGCGGTGCCTGCCGCTCGATCGCCAGTATAATTAGTTGGTAGAACCGATCGGGGCAAATTTAGATCCGATCGCCAGGTTTCCCGATAAAAGCCGCCTTCGGGATGAGGTTGTAATTGTAAGTCATCGATGAGCGAGGCGATCTCGGTGGAGAGTGGAGTGGAAGCCATGAATATTTAAAACACTAAAATTGGTAAAAAACTAGATAACCTCACATCTTGCACCAATACTTATTAACTAACGAGCGGTATTTATTAAGCGATCGATTGATGGCTGAAACTAACGGTTGACTACAGGGTAACTATCCACTGTATTGAAAAGGTGCTCTACTTGCGGCGTACTTCGGTTATTTTTCCCGTCCATGAAGGTGCTTCACTTGCCTGTACCACCGTATCGTCCGGTCAGGTTCCCCGACCATGGAACGAACCCAAGCGGGGTAAAGCCCAAGAACGCACTATCCACTATCCACTATCCACTATCCACTAAAAAACTAGTAACTTTGTTTTGATGCAAGATATAAGCCTATCCATATTTAAGTTTAAACCGGAGAATTACTAAATTTAGTACCAATGTGACGGCATTGGCGACAATCATTGGCGCATTATCGAGTAACAAGCCATAAAGCAGCCACATTGAGACTCCCGCAATAAATGACAGTAGAGTTGGTAAGGCTAGATCTTTGGTAGATTTGGACTGCCAAACCTGCATAACTTGAGGTAAAAAAGCTGCTGTTGTCAGCGTTGCTGCCAGATATCCGATCGGCTCGATTGAGACCATTTTTAATTCGCTCCTAGTAATTTATTGATACTTACTCCCTAACCTGGATCGAATTAGACATCCAGAGTTATCTTGAAAAGGTGCTTTCCTACTCCATATCTCCTAATGTTAGATCGTGCCAACACCAAAAAAATCCCCGCCAATTCCTCACCAAAAAATCGTTGTCAAGCTATTTCATAGCATTATCGTTGTCAGCCTCTTTTTGATGATTGGTAGTGGTCTGCAAATTTATAATGCTACGCCCGTATTCGGAGGAAAAGCGGGTTGGCGGTTTCCCGATTTTATGACATTAGGTGGCTGGCTTGCCGGTGGTAGAGATTGGCACTTTGCCATCATGTGGGTATTTTCATTTAATTTGTTAATTTACGGTATTTATATCTTCTTAACTAAGCGGTGGCAACGGCGTTTTGTTTCGGGTGGCGATTTGCAAGCTCTGAAAGTCGGGCAAAATCCCAAGCGCAAAGCTTATGCTTGGCATCGGCTGATTTATACTGGCATTATTCCCATTTTACTCCTAGCGATCGCGAGTGGATTGGCGATGTACAAGCCAGTTCAATTATCATGGCTGGCAGGTTTATTTGGCAATTGGCAAACCCTCCGCACGGTGCATTTTATGACAGTACCGATCGCGTTATTATTTACAATCGTTCATGTATTTATGGGTCTAAAAGTCGGTGGACTAAAAATCTGGCGATCGATGTTTGTCTAAATATCTAAGTTTAACTCATCCATCCCCCATCCCCCATCTAATTATGAATCGGCGGCAATTATTACAACTATCTGGCTTTGCAGGAATGGGTTTATTGCTCGATAGTTGTGGTGGCTTGAATCAGTACTCAACTGCTGTCGGCAACGCGATCGAGCCGCTCAATCAACGAGTAGAGGAATTATTACTCAAACCGCAAACTTTAGGACGTGAATATCCAGTTAGCTCAATCGATCCCGCAGCATTAATCATCAATAGTTTTAGTGATACTCCTGAAATAGACCCGACTACTTTTAAACTAATTATCGACGGGGCGGTTCACCAGCCGCTGCAATTAACGATGAGCGATCTGCAAAAATTGCCCTTGAGATCGATGGTAATTCAGCATGTCTGCGTCGAAGGTTGGGCGGCGATCGTCCAATGGGGAGGAGTACGACTTTCAGATTTAATCGCGTTAGCACAGCCGAAAAATACGGCTTGTTATGTTTATTTTGAATCTGGGGATGGCTACTATAACAGTTGGGATTTCCCTTCAGCAATGCACCCGCAAACGCTGTTAGCTTATCAAAAAAATGGACAGCCGCTACCAGCAGAGAATGGGGCACCATTGCGATTGGCAGCACCGATTAAGCTGGGCTATAAGCAAAGTAAATGGGTGACTAGAATTACTTTAGTCGATCGATTGTCAACCAAGCAGGGCTATTGGGAAGACCAAGGCTACGAATGGTTTGGAGGGCTGTAAGCAGTAAACTCGCCTCAAAATATCCATCGTGTTAGGCTAAATAGTGAGAATCCTTACCAGAAAGAATTGGTTTAAAGCCGGATACCTTAAAGGCGAGACAATAAAATCATACTATTCATTACTCCAATCCTCTTCCTTCTAGGTAGAGGTCGCTGTCAACTGTCAACTGTCAACTGTCAACTTAATGAAACCACCTGCTATGGCAATCGCGATCGACTTTGGGACTAGTAATACTGTCATCAGCCGTTGGAATGCCGCTACAAAACAAGCCGAAACGGTGACACTACCTGGATTATCGCTAGTCGGCGGCTTGAATCCACCGTTGATTCCTAGTTTGGTCTATGTCGAAGATGGCAGTACCGATCGAGTCGTGTTAGGTCAGATGGTACGCGATCGCGGGTTGGATCTCCAGAGCGACAATCGGTATTTTCGTGGTTTCAAGCGGGGGATTGGCGCGCAGATTCAGGGATTTTTGCCAGAACTAGATGGCGTATCGATGACTTTCGAGCGAGTTGGCGAACTGTTCCTGACAGGTATCATCAAGCAGTTACAGCAATCCTTAGCGATCGGCGAATCCTTGGTATTGACGGTTCCTGTCGATAGTTTTGAGGTCTATCGCAACTGGCTCAGTAGCGTCTGCGATCTGCTCCCAGTCGAGCGAATTCGCCTCATCGACGAACCAACAGCCGCCGCCTTGGGGTACGGGATGACCGCCGCCGAAACGCTGCTAGTCGTCGATTTTGGTGGGGGGACGCTGGATTTATCCCTGGTGCAGCTCACCAAGCAAGTCCAGCAAGGCAAAAAGCCGCTTGGGTTCTTATTAAAATGGGGTGACAAATCCCTCACTGCAACTCAACAGCCCCAATTGGCGCGGGTAATTGCCAAAGCTGGGCAAAATTTGGGCGGAACGGACATCGATAATTGGGTAGCACAAGAGTTGGCGCAGGCGCAAGGTGTCCAGGTAACGCCACTAATCACCCGCTTGGCAGAAAAATTAAAAATTCAACTATCTCTGCAAACTACCGCAGCGGAAGCATATTTTGACGATCGCACCTTTGATAGTTATGAGTTTAGTTTGACCCGTAATCGGTTTGAGGAGATCCTCACAGCTCATCAATTTTTTGACAGATTGGATGAATCAATGATGCAAGTTCTCCAACAAGCCAGACGACAGGGGATCGAAACTAATAACATTGATGGTGTATTATTAGTCGGTGGTACCGTCCAAATTCCTGCCGTCCAAAATTGGGTACGCCAGTATTTTGATGAGACTAAACTGCGCCAATCGAAGCCATTTGAAGCGATCGCCCACGGTGCTTTACAATTGCTCCAAGGCACAGAAGTCCAAGATTTTCTCTATCATAGTTACGGCGTGCGCTATTGGGATAAACGTCGCAACGCTCACAATTGGCATCCAATTATTCAATCGGGACAAGCTTACCCGATGTCCGAACCAGTTGAATTAACCTTCGGGGCATCGCGCGAAAATCAACCCAGTATCGAATTAATTATCGGCGAAATCGGTGCCACAACTGGCGGCACCGAAGTTTATTTTGATGGCGACAGGTTGATTACTCGCTGTCTGACTGGTGGTGTCAAAGATGTTAAAACCTTAAACGATCGCGATGGTGGTAGAAGTATCGCTCAACTCGCACCCGCCGGATCGCCTGGAGTCGATCGAGTCAAGGTATTATTTAATGTCGATCTCGATCGTCAATTACGAATTAGTGTCGAGGATTTGTTAACTAATCAAACACTATTAGCCGATCGAATTGTGGCTAAATTAAGTTAACAGCATCTACAGATCGCGATGCTGCCCTATCGAGAACTAGTAGGTTGATGACTTAAACTCTCCTCTGGCTCTCATCTCTCCACTTCAAGCTAAACAAGCTCAGAAATTTTGTCAGTATTTGGAAACCCATCGACATCGAATTGTCAATTTCTGAGATGATTTTAGCGATCGCATCGATATTACCGCCCATGCCATAGATCTGACAGGATCGGATTCAACCGCATCCGATCCTATCATCGGCTTCTATTCGATCTGGAATACTGATTTTTGATTAATTAAAACTAATCGCCCCAGAATAGATCGAGCCGCGTTGAACGTCCAACGTAATCACTGTGCCCCCGCGAATGCTATCAGTGGCACCCTTGACACCCACGATGACGGGAATATCCAACCGTAATCCCAACACCGCTGCATGACAGGTTAAACCCTCATCTTCAACGACGATCGCGCTGGCTTTGCGAATTGCGTCTAGATAATCAGCATTAGTCGTCTTGGTAATCAGGATGTCCCCCTTATTAAAGTGAGCGACATCCTTGGCAGTACGGGCGATGTGAGCAGCTCCAGTCACCAAACCATGTCCGATCCCGATCCCTTGTCCCAACACGGCGGTGACGACTTCGACTTTGACTAGATCGGTAGAACCAGCCACGCCTTGAGTCCCGGAGGTGATGACTACGAGATCGCCTTCATGGAGGAGATTGCTCGTTCGTGCCAAATCGATCGCGGCTTGGAAGTTGTCATTTACGTTGGCTAAATCGAGCATGAGCATGGGTTGAACGCCCCAAACGAGCTGGAGTCTACGCGCGACATCGACATGGGGTGTCACGGCGAAAATCGGCTTGGAGGGGCGGAATTTGGAGACGCTACGGGCGGTTGCTCCGGTTTTGGTGAAGGGGATGATCGCGGCGGCTCCGAGTTGTTCGGCGATATTGCCGACGGCTTCGCTGATGGCATTGGGAATCGATCGTTTGTTGTCCTCCCAGCGTTTGGAGAGTTTTTCTTTCTCGGTTTCCAGGGCGATCCGCGCCATGGTTTGGACGGCTTCGATCGGATACATCCCAACTGCGGTTTCATTGGAGAGCATCACCGCATCAGTACCATCTAAGATCGCATTGGCAACGTCCGAAATTTCGGCACGAGTCCCTCGGGGATTGTTTACCATGCTATCCAACATTTGGGTGGCGGTGATAATCGGAATCCCCATCCGATTGGCGGTGGCGATTAATTGTTTTTGGATTCTGGGGACTTGTTCGGCGGGGAGTTCTACGCCGAGATCGCCGCGTGCGACCATCACGCCATCGCAGAGCGCGAGGATTTCTTCCATTTGTTCGATCGCTTCGTGCTTCTCGATTTTGGCGATCACGGGGACTTCCTTACCCGCATTGGCGATCAGTTCTTTGATTTCGAGGATATCGGCGGGGTTGCGGACGAAGCTGAGGGCAACCCAATCGACACCTTGATCGAGTCCAAACATCAGATCCACGCGATCTTTATCGGTGAGGGCTTTAATCGATAGGTAGACACCTGGAAAATTGACACCCTTATTATTGGACAAAGGGCCGCCGACGACTACTTTACAGTGCAACTCACTCGTACTCGGATCGACTGCGGTGACGATCATTTCGACCTTCCCATCATCGAGCAGGATCGTCGAACCGACTGGTACTTCTTCGGCGAGGGTATCGTAAGTCACCGAGCTGATCGTTTGCGTCCCAGGGATGATTTTACTGGTGAGCGTGAATGGATCGCCATTTTTGACCACGATCGAGCCATCCGCGAATTTACCTAACCGAATTTTCGGCCCCTGTAAATCTTGCAAAATCCCGACAGGCTGATTTAGTTCAAAAGATATTTGCCTAATCAGGCGAATATTGGCTAAATGGTCATCATGAGTACCATGAGAAAAATTGAGTCGCAGAGTCGTCGCTCCGGCTAGAATCAATTCTTTCAGGACTTCAGGGCTACTCGTTGCCGGACCGATGGTAGCAACAATCTTAGTTCGGCGGAGGGAATCTCGCAATTGCATGAAGTTACAGTCAAAGGATCGGAGGATCGGATACAAGGTGGTAATCTTGGCACTGATGATTGGCGATCGGGTCGTACCACTATTAATGGCAACTAATCTGGATCGCGAATTCAGCAATTGATGTCTGAATTAGTCACAGATAACACACCAGATGGTACCACACAACCGTTGTTAGTTGCTGTCGATCGATCGATAAGTTGGAAAATATTTGCCGATTCGCACTAAAAAACTAGTATTTTTGTTTTAAAACAAGATGTGAGGTTACCGAGCTAAGATCTGATTGTATGTTTTTGAAACCAATCTACTTCCCAGTCCGTCAGTCCCCTAGTCTCCCTGCTCTCATCCAGCGATTTAGCAATGCCAAAAATTTCTAGATTGAAGTAAGCGAGAGCTAATTTAAAGTTACATGTCAGTTTGTGGTCAATTTTGGGGATAAATAAGATCGGGGAGCAGCTCTCGATCGGCTAAATTTGCAGGAATGTAGTATCTTCAGCACTAACCCACTCCCACTTACCGATCTATTGCTTGTCTTGATGTCAAAAAGCGTAGCGGTTTGACATCCGATCCAGTTCGCACATCTAGCAATAAGTGCGTTGAATGACTTTCAGATTCATTTTGCACCGAACCAATATCCACAAGATTCACAATAACTGTCAACCGATCTAAAGCTATCATGACAATCGGTAAAACACCTCATCAGCCACCATTAATCCTGATTGTCGATGACGATGATTTGGTTAGATCGATTCTCTGTGAGAAAGTTAAGTATGATGGCTATCAGGTACAGACTGCCCGCAATGGCGAAGAGGCACTAGTTATCTATCAAGAAATTCAGCCAGACTTGGTGTTGATGGATGGGGTAATGCCCGAGATGGACGGGTTTGAGTGCTGTGAGCAGTTACAACGGCTTCCTGGGGGCGAGCTGACTCCGGTATTGATGATCACTGGATTAGACGATAACGCGTCACTCGATCGCGCCTATGCCGTTGGAGCGGCTGACTATATTACCAAACCCATTCACTGGGCTGTATTACGGCAACGCGTCAAGCGCGTCTTAGATCAATCTCACCTCCACCGCGAATTAGAAGCCTCAAATTTAGCCCTACGGCAAAAATCCGCCGAACTTCAGCACCAAAATCAACTGCTCGAACAGTCCAAGAAAGCCGCAGAGTCAGCTAATAAGGCTAAAAGTGCCTTTTTAGCAGCGATGAGCCACGAAATCCGTACACCGATGAATGGGGTGATTGGGATGACGGGATTATTATTGGATACCGAGCTGACATCCCAACAACATGAATTTGTCAGTACGATTCGGCATAGCGGCGATGCCTTGCTGACGCTAATTAATGACATTCTCGACTTTTCCAAAATTGAATCGGGAAAATTAGAACTCGAATATCAACCTTTTGATATCCGCGATTGTATCGAAGAAACCCTCGATCTCCTCGCACCCAAAGCTGCTGAAAAAAAGCTCGAACTTGCCTATCTGATCTACAAAAATACTCCAAGTTGGTTGTATGGTGATGTCACCCGAATTCGCCAAATTTTAGTCAATCTGATTGGTAATGGGTTAAAGTTTACCAACTCTGGTGAAGTGATTGTCGGCGTGACGGCGCGACAAATTAGTGTTGTGGATGAAGATCCGGTGATTACTGCTGATGAGCCGACTTATGAGGTGCGCTTTGTGGTCAAAGATACTGGCATCGGGATTCCGCAAGATAAGATCGATCGGTTATTTAAAGCTTTCAGTCAAGTTGATTCTTCGACAACTCGCAACTATGGCGGTACAGGTTTAGGACTGATCATCAGTAGACGCTTGACCGAATTAATGGGTGGTAAAATGTGGGTCGAGAGTGATGGCGATGGGGGTGGATCGAGTTTCTATTTTACGGTCGTTGCTAAGGCGGCTCCACCTTCAACCCACTTTTGTCACAAAGAGCAACACCAACCCACACAATTAGCCGGCAAGCGGTTATTAATCGTTGAAGATAACGCCACCCACCGCAAAATTTTGACCCTTCAAGCCCAATCTTGGGGAATGCACGCTCATGCCACTGAATCTGGAGCTGAAGCTCTCAAATTACTCAATTTGCGCGGACACTTCGATCTCGCAATTCTGGATATGCACATGCCCGAAATGGATGGTTTGATCCTCGCCCAAAAAATTCGTGAGTTTGCAGAATATCAACAGTTACCATTAGTCATGCTCAGTTCATTGAGGATCGGCAAAGCTGAAATTGAAGCCGCTCGTGTCGATTTTGCAGCAACTTTAAATAAACCCATCCATCAATTTCAATTGCAAGATGTCCTCGCTCAGATCTTAAGTGAAGATCGCGATCGATCCTCATCTGAGCCACTCGAACACAGGATTGCTATTCCCAAACTCAAAACATCAAACTACGGTTTCGATCGAGCGACTTTACCACTCCGAATTTTGTTAGCTGAAGACAATCTTGTCAATCAAAAAGTTGCCATCCACATGCTCAAACGGATCGGTTATCAAGCTGATATTGTCATGAATGGCTTGGAAGTCCTCGAACGTCTCCATCAACATGCTTATGATGTGATCCTCATGGATCTACAAATGCCTAAAATGGATGGGATGGAAGCCACCCGCCGGATCTTGATCGAATTTCCCGAACACCGTTGTCCGACAATTATTGCGATGACTGCAAATGCCCTCGAAGGCGACAGACAAGAGTGTTTGGACGCTGGAATGCATGACTATGTAACTAAGCCTGTTAAAATTGAGCAACTAGCTTATGCATTGAGTCAGTGTCAACCATTATTATTGGTTTAGGGAATAGGGAATAGGGAATAGGGAATAGGGGATAGGGGATAGGGGATAGGGAATAGGGAATAGATGTCTTTTAGTTGTGAGTACACAATTCAATTTAGAGATACTGATGCGGCGGGGGTTGTGTATTTTGCCAATATTATTTCGATTTGTCATGTTGGCTATGAGGCTTCATTAATTGATTCAGGTATCGATCTCAAATTATTTGTCAGTAATCCCGATCTTGCGATCCCAATTACTCATGTATCGGCTGATTTCTTTAAGCCTTTGTATTGTGGCGATCGAGTTACGATCGAGATCACACCTCAGCAGATCGATAACTATCGGTTTGAAGTGAAATATCAAATTTTGACTGGAGATAGTCAAACAGCAGCAACAGCGATAACTAAACATATCGCGATCGATCCAACGATCCGTAAGCGTAAAGAATTATCTCAATTGTTAATAAACTGGTTCGAACAGTGGAGCTAATGATTACAATTACTGCTAAATGGATTTAAATTTTACGGAATTGTCCAAACACAAGTGTCTCTGTAGATATCCACTTCAAAGCTGGCTTGCTTGTAGAACCAAATGCTATCTAATAAATTTATCCTTGGTGTAATTATCCTGCCAATCGCTG
>JBBRVB010000014.1:0-25082 GCA_038247275.1 Chroococcales cyanobacterium | reverse complement strand
TAATTAACCCATTGATGAGATGTTTCCAAGGTCAGACTCCAGAAACTCGAATCTGATTCTGCTAAAGTTAAAACAGATATTCGCCCTCAATCCTATGTCATATATTCGTTCCGATCTCGTTGGCGTAATTCTCCCATTCGGAGGTGCTTCGCCACAACTTCGTATCGCCAAGGGCGAGGCTGTGCCTACGGCAGGCTATGCGCCAACGCCAACAGTACAAGTCGCCTCTGCCGTGAAGCATCGACTACTATTATTATCGGTCGCGATCGCGTTTGCTGTATGTCTGTTTGCGCTACCGGCTCAGGCTACGGCTATTTATGAAATTCCGGTCGTTTCCGCAGGCGTACCGACGTGGGTAATCGATAAAGCTGATGTCTTGAGCTTATCCACCAGAGGTACGGTTAAAAGTACCTTAGAGCAGCTTGCCAAGCAGAGTGGCAAAGAAGTCCGGTTTGTCACAATCCATCGTCTCGACTATGGTGAGACAATTCAAACTTTCACAGACAAACTCTTCAAAAAATGGTTTGCTACTCCAGCAGAGCAAGCCAATGAAGCTCTAATTGTCTTGGATAATGTCACAAACACTATCGGTATTCAAACGGGTGCTGAGGTCAAATCGACGCTCACAGAGGCAATTGCTACCAGCATCATCACTGAAACCATGCAGGTACCCTTACGAAATGGGAATAAATACAATCAGTCATTTATCGGTGCTGCCGATCGACTGAATGCGGTATTATCTGGACAAGCAGATCCTGGTCCACCAATAGTTATTTCCACACCAGAAGTTGGTAGAACCTATCTCAAAGCCGAAGAAACTGAAGCCAATCGCACGAACTTTCTAGTTGTGGTAATCGGGCTATTAATCATCGCAACTGTGATTCCGATGGCAACTTGGTGGTGGTACCAAAATCAAAGTTGAGCACCTGTTGTTGGTTAATGGTTGTTGGTATTTTACTGATAACCGCTAGCTACTAAAGAAGATGGGTTTAATGCCTCCTGTGTTTGGGGGGACATTAAACAAGGATTGTTCCCGATCTCAATTCTCTTTCTTTTAGAGTGGCGATTCACCCGCACCGCAGGGAGAGATAGCTATCAACCTTCAACTGAATGAACTAAATTTAATCCTGAATATACTCGGCACCAGAGAGTAACGCAATTTCAGCTCTGACAAATTCTCGTCCCAAGTACGCTGCATGATTCAACATGCTGACGGGACAAGGTTGAGTTTGGTCGAGTAATTTCACGCACAATTCCTTGGCGGTGCGTCCGGTAAATAGAGTAGTATTGGTTCGAGTTACGCTGCCTTTTGCCGGAATTACTTTACCAGTTTCAGGATCGACGGCTAGACCGCGATTGTCGATGACGTTGGTATAGTGCTTGGCACAAATTGTGCCGTTTTCGCGATCGACATAAATAATAAAGTAGCCATCTGGATCGAGATCGATCTGCCGATTGGAGAGTTCGCGATCGATTGCAATTAAATTGTCGGTTAATAAGGTCATGAATTTGACATTAAGTAATCTTATATTAGATCTAGATTAACCGATTTATTTGCTATTTGTGGCTTTTTTGGTCTTTTTTAGTCAAAATGTTCGGATTTTACATTTCCGACAACGGCGATGTGCAGACAGACCATCTGGGTGGCAAGTGCTAGTAACACCAATGAAAGACTCTGTACTAAATGTCAACTATGGTGCGATCTT
Organism: Chroococcales cyanobacterium; assembly: GCA_038247275.1. Lineage (GTDB taxonomy): Bacteria > Cyanobacteriota > Cyanobacteriia > Cyanobacteriales > Chamaesiphonaceae > Chamaesiphon. The sequence goes on along the minus strand of JBBRVB010000014.1, from coordinate 23,376 downwards.
CATCGGCAAATCTTCATTAATTGCGACGATCTGCTGCTGTTGCAACTCATTAGATTCCTCCAGATGATCGCGTAAGATCTTGCCAAAGCGGGGATGATAAAATCGATGTAGACTATAATTTGCCGTCGCTGGAAAGCCCCGCCGCTTCTTGTGTCTGCCCCCCGCACCTGGGTCGAAAATTTTAATCCCATTTTGAATTGCCCACTCGATCGGGGTATAGTAACAAGCATCAAAATGGAGGCAATCGACATCTTCATTACTCCCCCAGTACCGACCATACAATCGATCGCCCTTAGTAATACAAAAAGACATCCCCACGGGGGTGGCGGGATCTTCCCCCGTCGCCGTTACAAATACTACCCGATGTCGATAATTTTCGTGTAACTGCTCAAAAAATTCTGGAGTCAGGTATTTACTCCCCCACCACCCAAACTTATCGCAGGTATCTGCATAAAAAGCATACATCTGTGAAAATAACTGGGGTGCAATTTGCTCCCCCGTGACGGTAGTTAAATTCAATCCAGCCTCGCGCACAGATTTGCGTTCGCGTTTGATATTCCGGCGTTGATTGGCATTAAATCCGCCCAAATAATCATCAAAAGTCTGATACTCACGGTCTTGCCAGACATAATTATGATTGATCCACATACTATACCCGTAAGCAATCATCTGTTGCCGCCACTCGGGATCGACATATAGAAAGTGGCAGCCAGACAAGCGATGAGTCGTGCAAAATTCATCGATTGCCCGTACCATTAATTCAGTAATTGCGGCCTCATTTTCACCCGGAGCTATCAAGAACCGATAGCCCTCAGCCGGAGTAATCGGACTCATCCCCACTAACTTGGGGTAGTACCTAATGCCCATCCGCTGCGCTAATTCTGCCCACTGATTATCGAAGACAAATTCACCATAGCTATGTCCCTTAACGTATAAAGGTGCTGCGCCAACGAGTGTTTGTCCTTTCCAGACAGTGAGATGTGTCGGTAGCCACCCAGTTTCGGCAGTAACGCTACCAGAAGTTTCCAAGGTATTCAACCATTCCCACTCCAGAAATGGGGTCTTTAACGGCATTGCTAGCGCATCCCATTCACCTTGGGGGATGTCTGCTAAATGATTGCACCAGCGGATCTGATAGGAAGATAGAGACATTATTAGCTTGCTACGGTTTGGCACCTATATATTCTATCGAAACCGCACCTGTCTGGGCATCTGTCGGGATTTTGTGGGTTGAAAATCAATGAGCTGATGCTGTGTAACCAAAAGCTACTGAAGATCGAAGCATTTATAATTGTTAGCCTGAGCTTGCCGTGCCACAGAGCCTTAAACAACCGATAAAAAAACGACAACTATTTTAGTTATCGTCGAAGGGTGAAGTAGATGGGCGTAATTAAATGTCAGGCATCGCGGCGGGCGGGCACTGCGGCACAGTTAGGTCACCCGCCCAGCCTACTAAAAAAACTACTTACAATTGCACGATCGGAAAATCTGCCGCTCTTGTATAGGTATACATATCTGTAAACTTCCGCAATTGTCCCTGCTCTAAAACGATCTCTTGGGGATTGTCGAGCCAGTGCATATTATATGCTTGCAAAGTATCGCTCAGACGGATGCGATCGATCCCCTGATGAACGTTTGCAAAGTATGCCAAGGTTGTATGAGCGGTAAAATGATATTGCTGCTCGATGCCCAGTGCAATCAGGTTTGAATTTTGATAAATCGCGCGCCGGAAAGCGATAATTTGATTGTAACTGTATTCGTCTTTTGGCACTAGACTGACTTCGATCGCTCGGGGTCGGACAGTCAATCCCATGACTTGCCACCGAATCGGCATAGTTTCGACAATCGAGTCTTGATAGATTTTAAAACTATCCTCGATCCGATCGCGTAAATTGCGCTCGAATTCGGAGTTGGCTGCAATCGCCATCCGATAAGCACTATCCCAGATCAAGTCGGCTAGAGTAAAGTGAAAACTAGCTGGATCGACTAAGACTAATAAATCCGGTTCTAATTTCTCGATCAATCGTTGCTGACATACCGCTAAATCTTTGAATACAGCACTATTGGCTGGATCTTCCGCTCCTGGCGGTGTAATTGCTGAATACCCCGGAAACGCTACTGGTTGCCGAGTGCCATCCTCTTTCAACCTGAATTTAGGTGATTCTTGGATATTTTTGACCTGAGATTCATAGGTGGCGGGTAGGGTCATCTTTGCCACGCGGTTGAGATAAGTATGATAGGACTCGTCCACTCGCGATCGCCTCCTTGCCTTTGATATTTGTTAATATTTTGGTAATGTCACTTACCTGAATACACATCCACTGTTTCCGCCACTAGCGATCGCCAATTGTGGCAATTGCTGACACTACGGTCGAGTAGAAAGCAAGTAGAATGTGGGGTTCATTATTAAGCTTAACACTCGATCCCCTGATTATTCTGACTGGAAAAGATAAGTTCTGCCCTTCCTCACGATCTTAGCCCTTGCTCACTCGTGGTAAGCGGTGTTTGAATCCACACAAGATCTCCCAAGAGATTGTCTCCAGCTCATTTGCCCAGTCATCAGCAGTGATTTCGACCATCCCGTCTCGTCCCAAAATAGTCACGATCTCGCCGACTTGCAGATCGGGAACCTGACTGACATCGAGCATCAGCCGATCCATCGTAATCGACCCAATCTGGGGGACTAAGCAACCTCTAATCCCTACCTGCATCCGATTTGACAATCGCCGGGGCACGCCATCAGCATAGCCGATTTCAACGACGGCTAAGTGCATATCTCGATCGGCAATAAACCGATAACCATAACTCACGCCCGTCCCCGCTGTAATTTCTTTGACTTGCGAAACCCTCGCCCTGACGCTCAATACTGGCTGAAGATCGATCGATTGGTGGAAATGCGGTGCGGGGTAGAGTCCATATAAAGTTAGTCCCGGTCGAACTAAATTGTAGTGCGCTCGATCGCTAACTAGAATGCCTGCGGAATTTGCCAGATGGAGCATTGGCAATACATGTCCAGCCGCCGCAATTGCAGCGGTTGCTTGTTGGAACCTTGCTAGTTGTAGCTCCATCACGGTGCGATCGAGATCGTCAGCGGTGGCTAAATGCGAGTACAAGCTGCGGATTTGTAGATATGGCAACTGCACCACCTCGCTATAAAATGCGGCTGCCTGCTGCCAATTTGCGCCCAATCTAGACATCCCGGTATCGAGATTGAGATGGACAGATAGAGGGCTGCTTGGCTCTAGATTAGCGTTGGCATAGCCTTCCCCCTGGGAAATCGCTTTAGAGAGTAAAATTGCTTGAGCAACCGTGCAAATGGTCGGTTGTAGTTCCCATCTAACGATCTCTTGTACTTGGACATCACTATTTACCGCGCCCAAAATGAGGATTGGGGCAACTATCCCCGCTGCCCTGATCTCGATGCCTTCTGTCACCGTCGCGACAGCCAACCACTCAACGCCCTGAGCGATGGCAGTCTGGGCAATCTCGATCGCGCCATGTCCGTAGCCATCAGCTTTGACTACTGCCATAATTTGGGTTTCAGGAGCCAATAAGCTCCGAAGCTGGCGTACATTATGCGCTAATGCCGCTAAGTCAATTTCTACCCAAGCCCGTTGCTGTTCCCAATCAATCGATCGATCGTCCATAAATATTTCTAGTTACAACGTGGCTAACTGGCGATCGGTTGAGTCGTCCAAGGCATCGACTAATCTAGCTGGGCTAAATTCTCGATCTCGGTGAAATAAGCATTCACTAATCTCGCTCCGCATAGCTGCATCATCACAAGACTCATCAATCGATCGATAATATTCCCCAAAGTCAGTATCATTACAATACATCGCTAATCCATAGCAATCATAGTCAGTACTATAGCCCTATTCTGTCAATATTTTTTTGACTTGTAGTGGAGTATAGGTTGATTGTTCGCTATCTGTAGCTTGTAGTAATCAGATGCGTTGAGCATAAAATCGAATCGCCCGATGTCTGTGAGACTTTTTGAGATTGGCAATAATATTGGCGGCAGCTTTTTGAAAAATGTTAGTTATCAATTTACTTCGTCAATTCTTAGTTACAGACTGATTTTATGGATTTTAATAAAGCCACTGTGCTAGATTTAATAGCCAAAGGATCGAATAATTAACAAGCAGCACTATTGCTAATAGTAAGATTGAGATGGGTTGGGGTGAATTATGCACGACTGGTGTTTTAGTTAGAATAAAGAAATATTCTTTCTCTTCACTTTAAATCATGGCTACTACCACTCTTGGCACTACTGGCATTGAAGTTACACCGCTTGGATTTGGTACCTGGGCATGGGGCGACTCGCTATTTTGGGGATATGGTAAAGATTATGGTGAACTGGAGCTGCGACTGGCTTTTCAAGCCGCAGTGAATCAAGGAATTACTTTTTTTGATACTGCTGAGGTGTACGGTTTAGGAAAATCTGAGGAATTACTCGGGAAGTTTATCAAAGAAACTCATGCGACTACCCAGATAGCGACTAAATACATGCCTCTACCTTGGCGGTTTCGCAAAGAAGATGTCGCCGATGCATTAACGGCTAGTTTAAAACGCCTGAAGATGCCCTCGATCGATCTGTATCAGGTTCATTTTCCCGCCCCTTCATTTCTGAGTCAATCAGGTTTGATGGATGCGCTAGCTGATGAAGTGGAGCAAGGGCGAATTAAGTCTGTAGGTGTGAGTAACTACAATGCCCAGCAGCTTCGGGAAGCTCACCAATTATTAGCGCGGCGGGGAGTGCCGTTGGCTGTCAATCAAATGCGGTATTCGCTGATTACTCGCGAAATCGAGACGAATGGAGTTCTAGCTGCGGCGCGGGAATTGGATGTGACGATTTTAGCCTACAGTCCCTTAGCTCAAGGTTTACTCACAGGTAAGTATACTGCCAGTAATCCACCGACTGGAGCGCGAAGTATGGACAAACGGTTTCAGTCGGCTGGTTTAATGAAGCTCCAACCCGTCTTCAACAAGCTGAATGAACTTGGGGATAAATACTCCAAAACTCCGGCTCAGGTTGCCCTCAACTGGCTAATCTGTCAGCCTGGTGTGATTCCGATTCCGGGGATTAAAACTGCTGCTCAAGTCGATCAAAATGCTGGAGCATTGGGATGGGAACTAACGGTAGATGAAATTAGTGAATTGCGCTATTTGGGATAATTATTTAGTTTAAGACTAATCTATCGTCTGCAAGTAGGAAGAGGGTAAAGATCGGTGTAAAATCTCACTAATATCCCAGGTAGGGGCAATTCATGAATTACCCTTGCCTGGGATATTTAGCCATTTAAATTACTTTTTAGCAACTAAGTATTTGCTCATAAAGTGCACTTCTGTAGGTGAAATTTCTGCAAAGCCAGCTTGCTTGAGTCGATCGAGCAAATCGTCTTCCATATAGCTACGATAGTAAGGCTCGTGGAAAGTTTCGTGGAACATGTGCATCATTGACTCTAGCTCTGGCGAATCACTTACTTGAATCGAATCGCAGATGATAAAACTTCCACCTGGCTTGAGTACCCGGTAGCATTCTTCGATCGCGTTTTGGCGGACAACAGGTGGTAGTTCGTGGAATAAGAAGACACAAGTGACAGCGTGGAAGTAGTTATCGACATAGGGCAACTCTTCGATATTACCCTGCAACAACTGCACCAACGATCCGGGGAGATCGACAAGCTGTTCGTTAGCTTTGCGGAGGTAGGCTCCTGAGAGATCCACCCCAAATAGCGAAGCTTGCGGCAACATTGCCCGCACGCCTCGGAGCGTCCGTGCGGTACCACAAGCAGCATCCAGAATCCGAATCTGCTTGGCTGGTACATCCGCAAAAGCTTTCAAACTAGCTTTGAGTGGGGCTAAGATCCGGCGGCGCATCGCATCAGCACTCCCACCAAATAAGATCTCAACTTGGAGATCGTACAGATTGGCAGACAGATCGCTCAGATAGCCACCAGTTTGATGGTGAAAATTTTGGACATAATAGCTAGGGTAGCCTTCAGTCTCGATCGATCGATCGAAATCCTGATACTTTTTCTCGTCAGCACGCGCCCAAATACTTGGCAGATCGGCAATTAAGGAAGGATACTGACGCAAGTAGTCCGCCCACGGCTCATCAAAAAGCAAGCTGGTGGGGTAAACTCCATCTTCAGCATCTTGCCAATCAGTGGCTTGTAACTCGTTGACGCGCTGCTGAAGCTTGGTAATCAATTTTGGGGGCACGGGAATCATCGGTAGATCGTTTGGCTTAAAAGCCTTCCGCGCCTGAATACTAGCAGTTTTGTGGGCGAAGCTCAGGTAGCTCTTGCCTTGTTGGAGGGTTTGGTAAGTTAGCTTGGTGAGGGTGTCGGCCATGTCAACAAAATTCTTTTGATATAAAAGTATTGTAAACAAATCTAACGAATCTCAGCGTGTTTGTAAATTAAATGCAGTGATTATCTAAATAATCAAACAACTGATGCCAAGCACGAAATTTTGACCGGATTGCCGCTGTACTGCCTTAACTCTCAAATCGGGTTCGAGCTGGATCGCCAGCAGTCACAATCGATCGCAATGTGGCTCTCTAGTTTGAGCATTAATCGATCCCGATCGCTCAGGTTCGATTGTGTTACCATCAGAGGAAATAGGTCTTGAAATCCTCAAGTAAACATGAGCAAAGTGCTGGTGTTAAACGCTTCCTATGAACCGCTGAATATTACTGGTTGGCGACGTGCAGTAATCTTGATGCTCAAGGGAAAAGCAGAACAGGTCGAACACAATGGCAAATATTTATATCGAGACTTTCCGCTACCCACGGTGATTCGGTTGCGGCACTACGTCACTGTGCCCTATCGCGAAATTCCACTCACCCGCCGGAATGTGCTCAACCGCGACAATCATTCCTGTCAATACTGTGGCTACAAAGGGGATGGGTTGACACTAGATCATGTGATGCCCCGATCGCGTGGTGGTCCAGATACCTGGGAAAATTTGATTACTGCCTGTATGCGCTGCAATGTCAAAAAGGGCAACCGTACTCCTAAAGAGGCGAATCTACAACTTTACACTCAGCCGCGTAGACCGTACAGTAGTCTGCACTATGAGGCAGCAACTCAGATTAATAATGGATCTCATGCCGAGTGGCGTAAGTATATCATTGGGATTTAAGCAGCCAGTGTGGCAAGGAGAGCCGCATTAGTCTATGTTCGCTACGATTCAGAGAAAATGGTGCGAAACTGTATTCCTCGCAACCTGGGTGGCTTCCCGCCGTCATCTTCATCAACTCTTGCCAGCCCAAAATCCTTGCGCCCTGGATCGATTTGAGCAATCGTGTTGAAATATTCGCCATGGTGAGCAACCAATCATACCATTGCTGATAGAGGCAATCTATAATCCTCAATATTTTGCTAATCTCTGCTGATTTTTTAGGTGCCAATCGTGGGCATCGAGGACTTGTGCCATCAAAGTTAACTACGATCGCTACGTCTATTTTAAGCTGATTTTTAGACCGAATTCTGCTTTTAATTGTAACAGTGCTTCGGCATTTCCTCTGGCATCATCTAGAGCATTGTGTGTATGTGGAGTTTCTCGTAGATGCTTAAAATTTACAAATGTATCTCTAACGAGTCCTTTATAAAGTGAGCCGAGATTATTAGAGGTATGCCCAAACGGATTTTTTCCACAGAAATGGTGAAAATACCAATTGATGAACTGCCAATCAAATCCATTATTATCAGCAATAAATAAGGCTCGCCCAGAACTTGATGTTTCAATCCATGCGTCAAATCTTGCCATGACGACTTGAGGATCTTCAAAGGTTAATGTTTCTGCGCGGGTAAACATACTAACTTCTAGCGATTCAGGTATCCACCGATCTGAAATTGGTTTGAGTTGTGCATAAAATGTTTTGGTTAGTGATGGCTCGACAACTACCGCTCCAAAGGAAATCATTGAATAGTCGCCTGGAATTGGGCCATCGGCTTCCACATCGATCGAGATGTAGCTCATTCAATACCTCACTAAATTATTAACATAAGAAACCCAACTTCTCATCGAAGTTGGGTTTTTAAAAATCAGACTGAGTTAGTGCCTAAACGGGCGATAATGTCCGACGCTTGCTGACCATTTGGAAGGTTTCGATGATGTCGCCTTCTTGCCAGTCATTGAACTTGTCTAAGCGAATCCCGCATTCAAAACCAGCATTGACTTCGCGCACGTCATCTTTGACGCGTTTGAGTGAGTCGAGAGTACCTTCGTAGACCAGTTGACTCTTGCGGAGGACGCGAATGCTACAGTTACGCAGGGCTTTACCCGACAGGACATAACATCCGGCAATGTTGCCGCGTCCGGCTTGGAATACCGCACGGACTTCGACTTGACCGAGGGGTTCTTCGACTTGTTCGGGGTCGAGCAGACCTTCCATCGCGCCTTGAATGTCGCTGAGGAGGGCATAGATGATGTTGTATTCACGGACATCGACACCAGCTTCATCTGAGGCGGAGCGAGCACCACTGGCTAAGGTGGTATTGAAGCCAATGATGACGGCACCACTGGCTGCTGCTAGATCCACGTCGGTTTCGGTGATTTCACCGGCTGCGGAGAGCAGAACGCGCACCTGAACTTCATTTTGCGGTAGCTGGCGCAGGGAACCCAGGATTGCTTCGACGGAACCTTGAACGTCAGCTTTGAGGATCAAGTTGAGTTCTTTAAGTTCTCCTTCTTGAGCTTTGGCAGACAGACTATTGAGGGTGACCCGACGGGAAGCCATCATCTGTTGGAGTCGTGATTGACGGCGTTCAGCAGAACGGACATCAGCAATGGCACGAGCTTCTTTTTCGATGAATACTTCAAACTCATCACCGGCTTGCGGTACATCACTCAAACCGAGGACTTCGACCGCAAAGGATGGACCAGCCGCTTCGACGCGGGCGAGTCGGTCGTCTACCATTGCCCGAACTTTCCCAAATACGTGTCCGGCGACAAGAGTTTCACCAACGCGAAGGGTACCATTTTGTACCAACAGGGTGGCAACTGGGCCTTTCGCTTTGTCGAGGTGGGCTTCAATTACCGTACCACGAGCAGTCCGGTCGGGATTGGCTTGGAGATCTTCGACATCGGCAACTAGCAGGATCATCTCTAAGAGCGTATCAAGGTTTTCACCCTTGAGGGCACTGACTTCGACCATAATCGTATCGCCACCGAGATCTTCTGATTGGAGATTGAAGGCAATCAATTCCTGTTTGACCCGCGCGGCGTTGGCACCAGGTTTATCGATCTTGTTGATTGCCACGATAATCGGTACTTCGGCAGCTTGAGCGTGGCGAATGGCTTCGATGGTTTGGGGACGGACACCATCATCAGCCGCAACGACGAGGATGGCGATATCAGTGACCCGCGCTCCCCGCGCCCGCATAGCGGTGAAGGCTTCGTGTCCGGGGGTATCGAGGAAGACCACTTGCTCGATTTGACCTTCACGATCCATGTCTACATGGTAGGCACCGATGTGCTGAGTAATCCCGCCTGCTTCGCCCTGAGCGACTTTAGTCGATCGAATAGCATCGAGCAAGGTAGTTTTACCATGATCGACGTGACCCATAATCGTCACCACTGGCGGACGACGTTGGAGTAAGTCGAAGTCTTCGAGGTCGAGCATTTCGGTGACTTTTGTCGCCGCAGCTTGTTCGACACCCGTAACTACAGCTACACCCATTTCTTCAGCGACCATCGTGGCGGTACCGACATCGAGGATCTGAGTGACGCTAATGGCAATCCCTTTAAAGAAAAGCTGTTTGACGATTTCGGTCTCGGGTACCAGCAACATTTCGGCGAGATCGCGGACGGTAATACTCCCCATGAGGGTAATCGATTCGGGCTTTTCGACAGTATTTTTTTGTTCGCGTTTGTTGTTACTACTGCGTTCTTTGGTTTGTTGATCGCCCTTCATCACGGGCTTTTTGCGTTGCGCTGGAACTGCTGCGGGTCGGATGCCGCCGCCAGTGCCAATTTTCTGCTTGGCAGGTCGCGCGATCGAGAGACTGACGATCGTCTCATTGGAGTTATCATTACCATCGAGATCGTCATCATCATCGTCATCATCGATGACCACGGTTTTGACCCGCTTACCTTTCGCCGGCACTTTGGCCTTGGCAGTTTCGATCTCCTCTTCTTCTTTACTCCAACCTTTGCCTTTATTGATTGGTTTTCGCAGTGGTGGCCGCTTGAGTTCGAGGTCTAGCGTAGACGTGGGAGTCGCATCATCTTTGTCAGTAGCAGCACCGTCTTTATTCGGGGCACCAGGTCGGGTGGGACCACTACCTTGAGGCTTAATTTGGACGATCCGCGCTGGTGGACGATTTAGTGGTGGGGGCGCGTTTTCAGATTTAGCTACCGGACGGCGAACTACGCCAGTGCTAGGGCTTTGGGGCGCACCAACAGTGGGTCGGCTGCTCGGCTCGCTTTTAAGAGCTTTGGGTACGGGTTTACTCGGCGCGGCTGCTCGGCTGGCTGGAGCTGGGTTACTGTCTGAGTTGTCACCGTTAGTTGGCTGCGTGTCTGCACCACCCGGACGCGCTGGGGGGCCAGATAGTTGCGGTTTTGGTGCTGGCGGCTGCACGGGAGCAGTCGCTCGGGCGACACGGGTGGGAGCGGTGCCTTCACCATTAGTTTCAGCACGGCGAACTGGGATCGCACCTTCACCTGCGATCGTCGGACGCACGACTGGACGGCTGGCAGTTGGCGATGGTGGCGCGGCTGGCCGCAATGGCGGTTGCTGGGTGGCTAACGGCGGCTGCGGCATCAAGGATGGTTTGGGCTGGTCGCTTTTGGGTTCGATCTGCAAAATTCGAGCTTTGGGTTCGGTCGGTCGTGGCGGATTCGCCGTGGTTATTCCTGGGCTGGGAGCTGGTGATTTGGGAGCATCGCTTTTGGGTGCAGCCGCAACTTCACCCTTGTCTGCCGCGATCTGACGGGCCGGCTTATTGTGACGATCGGGAAATTTTTCGTTAGCTGCTTTGGTAATCTGCGCTGATTCTGCTTCAGAAATACTACTACTGTGGCTTTTGACCACAATATGTAAATCCTCACAGATTCCCAATAAATCCTTATTTTCCAAATTCAATTCCTTTGACAGTTCGTAAATTCTGACTTTGCCGTTGTTCATCCACTATGTTCCTATTTATGCAACCGATCGAGCGTCTAGATTATGACTTGTTGGCAAGACCATATAATTATCTACACAATGTGAATATTTTGGTTATAAAACTAAGTATATTTAATGAAAGCTATTACCTGGTAGTGGGTTCCTGGCAGGATCGCGATGCTACTTCCGGCTGGCGACTTACCCCAATTTCTGTTGTTTGTCAACTCATTGATGAAGCTGCTCCGCTGGGAGCATCGCTGTCTGGTTTTGCCGTGCCAGTCGGGGTTACCGCTGGTCGCGAACTACTGCACAGTGTTTGTCGATCGCGTGCGGCAGTACCGGACGATCGACTGGGAATCATCTTATATTCTTACACCAATTTGGCACGATCGGCGAGTCCGATCGACAATTTGTGATACTGTGATAGGTTTATCCGATCGGGGATCGCAAGTAGGGAGGCAATCGCACCGATGGAGGTCATGGCGGTGTTGACTTACAGGGTGAGGTCACAACAGGATTCAGGGTCGATCTTAAATTAAGTCATTTTTGATGAGCAAAGTATATATTGTGGGTGCTGGACCAGGGGATATCGCTTATCTGACCATCCGAGCGCAACAGATTCTCACCCAAGCTGAAGTATTGATTTATGATGCCTTGGTCGATCGCGGGGTGCTAGATTTGGTGCCAGATGCGTGTGAATTGGTCGATGTCGGCAAGCGGGGCGGACAGCCGAGTATGCCCCAGTCCCAAATCGATCGGTTGTTGGTAGAATATGCCCAAACTGGAAGAACTGTCGTCCGGCTCAAAAGTGGCGACCCGTTTATCTTTGGACGAGTCACTGCTGAAATTGATGCCCTGATGGCGAATAACTGTGATTTTGAGGTAGTACCAGGATTGTCAACCGCTTTGGTCGCACCGCTCCTCGCCGGAATTCCCCTGACCGATCCGGTGCTCAGTCGGGGGTTTGCCGTTGTTACCGCCCATCTGCCCGACGACCTTGATTGGGACGCGTTGGCGCGGATGCCGACAGTGGTAATTTTGATGGGAGCTAGGCAATTAGCGGCAGTAGTCATGCAGTTGTTAAAACACAATCGGGCGATCGATACACCGATCGCGATTATCCGCTGGGCGGGAACGCCACAACAACAAATCTGGGTGTCAGATTTGGGTCAAATCCTGATCGAAACTGATGGTGCAGATCTTTCTCCAGCCGTAATTATCGTCGGACAAGTAGTGAGCTTGCGTGAATATCTCAATGGTAAAATGTCCCCGTCACCAGCTCGATTGGGTCGGGAAGGCTGCTCCAGATCGATGACGATCGCGGGCAAAACTGTCCTGGTAACCCGTGCCAGTGGACAAGCCAGTGAATTTAGTCAAATGTTGCGATCGCGTGGCTCACGGGTACTTGAGCTGCCCACATTGGAGATCGTACCGCCATCGAGCTGGGTGGATCTCGATCGGGAGATCGGGCGATTGGGCGATTTTGATTGGTTGGTACTCACTTCCAGCAATGGTGTCGATGCCTTCTTTGGTAGACTACAACATCTCGGTCTAGATAGTCGCGCTCTAGCTGGGATCGAAATTGCTGTCGTCGGTCAAAAAACTGCCCAATCGCTGCAACGGTACGGAATTACCCCCGATTTTGTTCCTCCCAATTTTATCGCGGATGTCTTGGTGAGTCATTTCCCGAGCGCGCTAGCAAATCAACGAATTTTATTTCCTCGGGTAGAGACAGGTGGGCGCGAAATTCTAGTCCAAGAATTTACCAACCTCGGTGCGACTGTTATCGAAGTTGCTGCTTATCAATCCCAGTGTCCGCAATCGATCGACCCACAAGTTTTATTAGCACTACAAAGTCAACAAATAGATATTATTACGTTCGCCAGTGCCAAAACCGTCAAGCATTTTTGCCAACTAATTGGCACTAGTTTACCATCGGGTTGGCAAGAGCGAGTCTCGATCGCGTCGATCGGCCCCCAGACTTCAGCTAGCTGTCGGGAGTTATTGGGTAAAGTCGATATTGAAGCGACTGAATATACTTTACCTGGGTTGTTAGCAGCGTTGGAGTCGAGTGAAGTTGTTGATTCAGTTGACAGTTGACAGGTAAATAATCGATCGAACTAATAATGATCGCTTTTTGCAGATTTAGAAGATCTACTAAATAGAATTAAGCCGATCGCTAATAATAAAGGTGTCAACCAATTACCATGCCGGACATAGAGAGTTTGAGTAGAGCGGCGATAAACTGTGTGAGCGTGAGCGGCAAATTCATCGAGCTTGGAAATCCATTGGGTGCGCCCATGCGGATCGATAATCGTGGAATAACCAGTATTACTCGCATTCACCATCCATCTGTCGGTTTCGATCGCCCGCATTAAGTTGAGGGCGTGATGTTGAGGTGGCATCCCACTACCGTAGTGAGCGTCATTAGATGCCGTAATAATTAATTTTCCAGTCTGAGCCTGACGGCGGAAATTTTCGGGATAGGCAGAATCATAACAGATCCCAAAGATAAAATTACCAAATGGTGTATGGACGATCTGGTCGAAGTTGCCAGCGATCAAATTTAACTCGAATGGCGAGATCGTATTCACAAGTTTACCGATGTATTGCTCGAAAGGAATATATTCACCTAATGGGACTAATTTTGACTTGTCATAGCGGCTGATGACTCGACCCTCACCATCGATCGTCAAAATGCTATTAGTCATCTTCGTGCCAGCTTCACCAAATCCACCCAGAAATACGGGTACTTTTTGAGTTAATATCGCTTGATAAAATTGAGTCCGCTTAATTTGACTTTCTGAATAAGGTAGGGCTGTTTCTGGTGTAACTACGGCGGCTACTCCTTGTTCGACAAGCGATCGGTAGCCATTGGTATAGCGATCCATTGCCAGATCGTATCCAGCCTGATAATGTCTGACTTCATTACCGATGTTACCTTGAATGACTCCAATTTTTAGGCTAGACTCGATCTGCTCAATTAGGGTTTGATTAGCTAAATTAGATCCAATTAAATGGAGGGCAATTAGTGCCGCGATCGCGCTGCCGAAATAAGGAAAGCCATACCGAATTTTTTGAAGTATTTTTAAATGGCGATCTCGTTCGATCGCTAAACAGCCCTCGGCAATTAAACCATTAACTAACACGATCGCGCCAGTTACTGTCGATGGCCCTGAGAGTTGTCCGAGATGGAGGATGTCTAAATTATGTGGGCTTTGGCTCATTGCCAGTGATGTCCACCATAGATTGCTGAGACTATATAATTCTTCCAATCCACACCAACCAGCAGTACCCAAAATTACGCGGACAAATGGATTTAGCTGTGGTTTGGAATTGATAAATCGCATCCCGATCGACCACAAAACTGCTAAACTCGCACCCCAAAGCGTCACAAAAGTCACACAGAAAGTTGCAACTCCCAAACTCTCCCAATAAGAGACACCCATCCACATCATCGGATGAATGCCAAACAACCAACTCAATCCCAATCCATAACAGCCAATCCCCCAGCCCAATCCATAAATTATTGCATCGGAATTTTGCTGGCGACAAATCAAATACCACAACGGTACCAGGGCAATCCAAGCAAGATACCAAGCTTCCACTGGTGCAAATGTCAGTCCCATCCAAACTCCAGCTACCAATGCAAGTCCTAGCTCAAACAGCTTGTGAGTAAATTTAGTTAGAGGTTTCCGAGAGGGTATGAGCATAGAAAAATGGGTAACTCGATCGACCGCAGCTAATAGATGTGACTAACTAACCATCGTGACCTGCTAGACCTAATGGTTAGGTAAGTTTAATGGTAGCAGTTAGTCACAGGATCGCCATTATCACTAGAACCAATAGCGGGAATTTAGGCTGCGAGCGGTCGATCGCGCAATTCTTTAGAATCATTTAATTAACGGGTCATCGGACAATCGCACTTCCCCACCGATCGCCGCTCTGCGTAACAAATATTAATGCCCATCTCAGTTACTTCTCATAATCATCATTGACAGATTAGCGATCGAATCGGCTGCTGAAGCCCTACTCTACACTGTTTACTCGATTGCTTCACAGCAACATAGCTCATATAATACCGTTATATAAGTAAACATTAAGTCATCAATATCTATATTACTTTGCTTAACTCCATCTCCAAATCTAGCGAAACTAAAGGTACATGGCGATGGCAGCTCCAGGGAACTTGGGGTGTGTTTGCAGCAGCAGCGTTTTTAGTGTCGGTGCCGGTCTTTATTGAAGCTCCGCTAGTCCGCCATTATCCAGTCCTGAGCGTCGTTACCACGCTCTTATGGGTTTGTTTGGGAGGAATCCTGATTCAACGTCCTCACAGCCAAATTTGGGGCGATCTGATCCTGGGATTTAGTTGGAGTTGGTTGGCTGGAGCAATTTATTGGGGTTGGTTTAGATGGGAACCTGCCATTCATTTACCGATCGAGTCGATCGGGGTACCAGTGGCTGTGTGGGCACTATGGCGAGGATTTGGCAAGATTGGTGCTCTATTCTACCTCGGTTCGCTACTCGGCACGGCGATTACCGATTTATATTTTTATCAAGTTGGCTTGATGGAGCATTGGCGACAAGTGATGCAAGTCGATCCAACCCTAGCGATGCCGATCTTACAGCAAGCGGTCGTCCAAGTTCGCACACCTTGGGGTACAGCTTGGGGAGTGGTACTAGTGAATTTGCTATTAGCTGTGGGTATAATACCTTTAGGAACAAAACAGTGGCATTGGTACGCCTTTAGTGGCGCGGTTTTAACGACCATCGTCGTCGATAGTTTGTTTTTGTGGGTTGCTAGCCATGCCTAAATTATTTAGATCGCTAGTCTAGCCAACCACCAATACACTAGTTCACAGTCATATCTTATCCCAACCGTGAACCAGGGCATCTCACCTTATCTAATCCTCAATACTGACAACGGTCAACGCCAGCTATCACTAGTTGATGGCAACTGCTGGACTGTTGGTAGAGGTGATGACAATCAATTTGTCGTCAAAGATCGTTGTATTTCTCGCAACCATGCGATGATCCAATATACTGATGCTGGCGATCACTATCTGATCGACCTGGGTAGTAGCAATGGTACCTTTGTAAATGGTCGTCGAGTGAGTATCCCCGTCACGATCCACGATGGTGATACGATTACCTTCGGTCAAACTGAATTTGAATTTCATTGTCCTAGAGCCGATGGTTCACTGAGCGTGGATGTTGAAGGTACGCTCGATGGTACTGTGACATCAGTATTGCACCTGCGGAAGTTGATGTCTGTGATGGTCGTCGATATGCGGAATTTTACGATTCTGACTCGTCAGACCAATGAAAATTTACTCTCTGAGGTGATGAGTGCTTGGTTCCGCAATGCTGGTGCGATCATTCGCAATCGCGGGAGTTGGGTCGATAAATATATTGGTGATGCTTTGATGGCGTTATGGTTTCACAATGGTGAAACTGTCACCAAGCAAGAGATGATGAATATTCTCTTGGCACTAGACGACCTCAATAAAATGACTAGAGAGTTGAGCCAACAATATCCCCTCCCCTTCGAGCTAAAGATTGGGGCGGGTATCAACACGGGTCATGCGATGATCGGGAATGCTGGGAGTAGCGATAGACCTGACTACACAGCCTTGGGGGATACGGTCAATGCTGCATTTAGATTAGAAGCAATTACCAAAGAACTCAATGCCGAAATTGCGATCGGTTCTTCCACTTATCGTTATCTAGCACCACTGCTCGGCAAGCATCGAGTGTTTAAAGAATGCTCGGTCGATCTCAAGGGTTATGATGCACCCGCGATCGTCCATGCCACTAATTTTGGCCCGCTGAATGCCTTTTTGCAACTCGTGAATCATAGTGGCTCTACAACTCAACTCATTCAGCCACAGACGCAAATCAATGTTCCAAAACCGTAAGGGTAAAATAACAACGATCGGATGCCTGTCAAGGGCATCCGCTTGTCGTGATAATCGTGAATATTTTGGAACTTGTGCCAGATGTAAATTAGTGCACACTTATGCTGTCTATTTTTCAGGTACCGCTAATACCCGAACTGATGACTAAATTATTTCTAGTTCGTCCGAGCGCATGTGCGCTCGTAACTTGTCGAGGTCGAATTTGACAACTAACGGAAAATTGGCACTTACAGGGCGACCTTTCCATTCAGTGGCAATTTTATCAATCGTCCCCTCTTGGTTGAGAATATCGATGGCTTGACCGCGATGTTTGGGATGATGATAAATAATTACAGATGTATTGACACGAACGCGGTCGCCTACTTGCATGTGCTTAAAATACCTATGTTAGTGAAAATCAATGAAGTGCGATGTCCCTGGGTCGATCGAGCGATCTCACTGGATCGCTAGTTTGAGTCGATCGCCAAAATTTAATTGATAGCATACCATTCTCGCATAATTTAGTCTGGTCGCGATCGGTCTGTCAGAATTTATCGATGGTTTGGGTTGGCAATTTTGCTCAGGCTGAGGCAATCTTTGTGCTTGAATCCAATTCCACTTGTGAATCGATTCATGGTGACAGTTTTGGGACGCAGATATCCAGCACCGGTGACGTTACTGACCTAATTTGACTGACAGTTGAAAGTATACTTGAGTATGCCCATTGCTTCGATGGTGTGGTACCCGTCGGAGTGCCCCAACAGTTGGTAAAAGCAGTCGCCGTCAACTGGGTGCTGGATTGGTATCGATCCCCGAATTACCTTCTGCTGCACCTGAATTGGCGATTTTGGCTGAAGCTAAGGTACCAGACAATAAACGGTTCTGTGCGGGTTACAATTAAGCTGTCAAGCGCGCTCGGGGGTTCTGCACCAAGTGCGGTCAAAAATATAACTCGATCCCGAATCTGGCTCCTGGAGACGTTATTGGTGGGCAATATGAAGTCAAGGGCGCGATCGCGTCTGGGGGATTAGGCTGGATTTATTGGGGATTCGATCGATTATTACTGCCTTATATCGAACAATTACAGCAAGTTGTCAAACAATTGCCGACATCGATCGAAGCCAAGCTCCAACTGGTAAATAATCCGATCGAGCGGGGAGCAGCCGAATCTGCTGGCGACTATGCTGAGGCGGAACTACTGCTAGATCGAGTCGCCCAACAAGATGCCTGGGATTGGCGTGTAGAGTGGTATCGTGGTAAATCTTTCGCTCAACATCGACATCAGGAAGCACAAGTAGCATTCGATCGCGTTTATTTCGATCTACCTGGCGAGATCGCATATCTGAGCACTAAGGATGAGAAGATCTTGCTGGTAGATGGGGCAAATCGAGTCCGATCGAAGACGTTATTTTAGATCTATCTACCGATCTCCATTGACTAAAAAAGCCTACGTTTTAACGTAGGCTTTTTAGTTGATGTTAGAGATTTACTGAATTGAGTAAATCTTGTTTGATGCTGAAATTAAGCAGATCGATTGGCTCCAAATGGAGTGCAAATCTTCCATGCCGATTTTTATTCAAAATCATCATCTTCGCTATCGCTAGGAGGTGCCCACTCAAAGTCATCCTCTTCATCACTAGTAGTACTACTAGATTTGACAGTATCGCCATATAGTCCCGCAAACTCATCTTCTTCCTCTGGGCTGGAGGGTTTGATGATTGACAAGCCACCGAGTGTCGGATCGTCGAGATCGTAACTACGGGCAGTGCGATCGTCGAGAATCATATCCTCATCGCTGCCAATCATCCCTTCATAGGCACCGTACATCCCCGCTGAGGCGTAATCATTGTCCATGACGGGGCTGGAGAAGTTGGAGTCCTCATAAGCATTGAAGCCCGTACCAGCTGGGATCAGACGACCGATGATCACGTTCTCTTTCAAGCCGCGCAACCAGTCAGACTTACCTTCGATCGCAGCTTCAGTCAGTACGCGAGTAGTTTCTTGGAAACTTGCAGCCGAGATGAAGCTATCAGTGTTCAAGGATGCCTTGGTAATCCCGAGCAGCATTGGTGTATATTCGGCTGGAGCTGCACCAGTAATCGACATGGCTTCATTTACCTGTTCGACTTGGCGAAGTTCTTGAAGTTCGCCGGGTAGCATCGTGGTGTCACCACCATCATCGATCCGCACTTTGGAAGTCATCTGACGCACGATCACTTCGATGTGTTTATCAGAAATCTCGACCCCTTGAGATTGATACACCGATTGCACCTGATTCACCAAGAATGCTTGCGCTTTTTGGAGTGCGAGCAGAGCTGCTTCAAAGACACCGTTTTCTTCCCGGAAGTGATTGAAGTAAACTTCCAGAATCTCATGTGGGTTGAGCTGCCCATCGGTGAGGAGGTGTCCCGCTTTCACCACATTTCCATCTGATACTAGCAAGTTTTGACCTGGGCCGAGGAAGTATTCCTCAACGGCACCACTGGCATCGATGACTTTGATTTCGATCGGTTCGTTATCATCACCATAGACGACAGATGCAGTACCATCACGACGGTTGAGGATACAAGGTTCCTTCGGTTTCCGCGCTTCGAGGAGTTCTTCGATCCGTGGTAAACCTTGGATGATGTCTCCGGTTTTCGATCGCTCGTACACCAGTAGCACCAGGTTGTCACCCCGTTGCACCAGATCGCCAGTATCGATATGCAGAATCGCACCAGGCGATACGCGATATGGGCGCGCCATCCGCAGCACGACTTGGGAGTCGCCGACCTCCACCACTTCACCAGATTCGGGGCTGGCAAAACCTTCCGCCAGTTGGCTACCAGAAACTACTAGTTTACCAACTTTGACATTTGGCTTGGCTCCATTGGTATCGACGATCGTTCGATCGCTATCTCGCACTACCAATACGCGCCGCACGGATTCAGCACCCTGGCGAATCCCCCGGACTTCTCCAGGATTTTTGCAGCGAATCTCGGTGCGTGCTACGACAGCACCAGGCACAATTTGTTGTCCGTCGGCGACCAAAGCTTCTGTATAAGTGCTACCACCTAAGTTATCCCCGGCGGTATCGCGACGGATCGTCAACGATTCGAGAATTACTAGTTGGAGCCGGAGTTCGCCAGTGTCTTCGGCTTTAATCAGTTCGATATCAGCAGCCAGTTGGGGCGTGCTGGTAGACTCCATTTCCAACACTAATTGAGTGCGGAGGAGTTCGACCCCATCGACGGATTTGACCCGTTCCCCATCTTTATAAGGTACGCGCTGAACTGCACGGAGTTCGATGGTTACAGACCGGCCTTCGGTGCTCGTGCCGTGAGTGCCAGCTTGATTGACGGAAGCTTGGGAAGGTAGATTGGGTTCGTCAGGAACTTGATATTCAATGACGGGACGGATGAGTAATGCCGAACCTTCGGGGGTTTCGACGTATTCTAAGTACCGGAGTTCGCTGACTGCTTCGAGTTCGGGAACTGGTTTATTACCTGGATAGCAGATCGTCCCGGTTACGGATTGTCCGGCTTCAGGATCGTCGAGGAGGTGCAACTCACCAGGTTTAATGGTGATTTCCCGCAGAATGTCATTTTTCTGCACGACTTCGATAATCCCACTGATACCGCAAAAAATATCCCGAATCACTTCGGTTCCGGCTTCAACATATTGACCATCTTCGACATTGAGCAGGGAGATGTCTTTATTTACCTCATGGGACTCTTCGGGTATCCAGAGAATTGTGCCTCCTTGGACGACCTCGTAGCCCTGTTTGGCTTTACCTTTTTTCTGGACATCTAGCCCTGCAAATTTGACGATCCCACCCGTGCGTGTCCGATAGCGATCGTCTACCAATTCGGCGACGGCGGTACCATTTTGAACTTTAGTTCCAGGCGCGGTGAGCAGTTGGAAGCGTTGATTATCATCGGTAACGATCGTGTATTGTTCGCGTCCTGATTCAGCATCGACTTCGACTTTGGATCGATCGAGTGAAACTGATGCTGTGATAATCTCAATTTCCCGTTCGCCGCGCAGTCTGACGACCCCACCACTGACTGAAATCAACTTGGTTTCAGCGAGTACGCCATGTTCGGGGATCTTATCGCCGTTTTTGACGAGCGGTTCGGCTCCAGGCGGTAAGTTGTAGACTTCGCCTGAAAGTACCCAGATCAGACCACCCCGTTGAGCGATCCGCGTCATGTTGCCTTGACGATCGGTTTTTTCTTCAGGTACGATGTCGGCGAATAAGACTTCACCAGCTAGATCGGAGGCTACGTCTTTGGTTGCCTTCTCGGTCGAGCGTCCGCCGCGACTGAGGGCAATTTCTGCAAGTAGATCGCCAGCTTTGACTTCCGCACCATCGGGTACGAGCAGGAGCGAACCAGGAGTGAGATTAAAGACTTTTTTCTTACCTTTACCCTTGGGTTCGAGAATCAGATCGCCATTGACTTCAACTTGTTCGCGATCTTCGCCGTGGCGGGTACGGACGGCACGCACCCGGAGATTGGAAAATTTGACGGTCCCATCGTGAGGAGCGCGAATCTGTTGTTCGACTTCGCCAGTAAATACCCCACCCGTGTGGAATGTCCGCATTGTAAGCTGCGTACCTGGTTCGCCGATCGATTGAGCGGCGATAATCCCAACGGCTTCCCCGAGATCGACGAGATGCCCATGCGCTAGACTCCAACCATAGCAAAGCTGACAGACCGAACGGGCTGCTTCACAGGTGAGTGCCGAGCGGGCAAATACTGACTTCACATCAGCTTTGGTAATTGCCGCGATCGTATCCTCATCCAATTGTTGGTTGCGAGTGGCGATAAGGGCTTTGGTTTCGGGATGAAATACATCGGCAGCGAGTACCCGTCCGTGCATCCGACTCGCGAGGGAAATCAGGATGCGATCTCCATCTTTCATCGCTTCGACGGTCAAGCCCCGGACGGTGCCGCAGTCATGTTCGCGGACGATTACGTCCTGGGAAACGTCTACTAGACGACGGGTAAGATACCCAGAATCGGCAGTCCGTAGGGCGGTATCTACTAGTCCTTTCCGCGCACCATAGGAGGAAATAATGTACTCAGTTACCGTCAAGCCTTCTTTAAAGTTGGTCTTAATTGGTAAATCGATAATTTCCCCTTGGGGGTTTGCCATCAAGCCGCGCATTCCGACGAGCTGGCGGACTTGGGAGAGGTTGCCCCGCGCCCCAGAAAACGCCATCATATAGACGGAGTTGAGCGGATAATTTTCGCGAAAGTTATTGACTACTTCATCCTTGAGGCTTTCGGATGTGATATTCCAAGTATCGATGACTTTTTGGAACCGTTCGACTTCGGTAATCTCCCCACGGGTGTATTTAGCTTCCGTCTCATCGATCGTATTTTCGGCAGCTTCGAGCATTTCCCGCTTCATCGGCGGAATTTTGAGATCGTCGATACTGATCGAGACACCTGCTCTAGTCGCAAACCGGAAACCCAATTCCTTGAGTTTGTCCGCCATCTGCGCCGTCCGAGCGGTTCCATAGTGGCGGAACGACCAGGTGATCAGTTTTTTTAACTGACCTTTATCAACCATCCGGTTGTTAAAAACGATCGGCTTTCTCTCTTTTTGACTCATGATCTAGGGGATAGGGGATAGAGGATAGGGAATAGGACCGAAAGGGGGCAGGGGCAAAGGGTAAAGGGTAAGGGAGCGAGGGAGTTTGTCAACGTAATTAATTAACACTCGATCGATCCCTATTCCCTATTCCCTATCCCCTATTCCCTATACCGAAAGGACTTCCTGAATCGTCTTGTTGTAGATAATTCGTCCGGGAGTGGTGTAAATATATTGAGAGAGCAATTCACCCGTGCTAGTTTCGCGAACGCGGCGGTATTTATAGAGCCTGGTAATCGTCCCATCGCCACTATCGATCGTTTCTAGCGGTTCTTTTTCGTCATCGTCGGACTCCATTAAACCGTCATACCTGACCCAGATAAAACTGTGAATATTGAGTTCGGCGCGATCGTATGCTCGGACAGCATCCTCTAGATTAGCAAAGTAGCGATCGGTTTCTGGTAGCTCGGGGTTCCGCGCTGTCAGGTAATAACAGCCCAAGACCATATCTTGAGATGGCGCAACGATCGGCGATCCGGTTGCTGGCGATAGAATATTATTACTCGCCAACATCAGTAGTCTTGCTTCAGCTTGGGACTCCAAGGACAGCGGGACGTGCACCGCCATCTGGTCACCGTCAAAGTCGGCGTTAAATGCCGGACAGACGAGGGGATGCAGTTGAATCGCGCGCCCTTCGACGATGATTGGTTCAAAGGCTTGAATCCCTAACCGGTGAAGGGTTGGTGCCCGATTCAGCATTACTGGGTGACCAGCGAT
>JBBRVB010000013.1:0-25275 GCA_038247275.1 Chroococcales cyanobacterium | reverse complement strand
TATTAATTAGCTGCGGTAGCCAAAATTGATAGAGATGGAGTAGTAAAAAGGCTAACACGATCGATCCCAAAATTCCCATTAACTGAGCTGGATCGAGCGGAGAGCGGGCACTCACAGCATAAGGCGTGCTGCGTTTCGACTGATTATCTCGACTGAGGGCGGCACCTTGCCAGATGTGGAGGATAAAACCACCAAATACTAGTATTTCCACGCCGTGCAGTAACCAATTATGCCGGAGCAGCTCGGCAGTGCGATCGAATAATATCCCCCCGTCACCAGCTAAAATAGTCGCATTCAGACCGAGATGTACTACCAGAAACAGCGTCAAAAATAACCCCGTACTGGCCATAATAACCTTACGATCGATGGAAGAGGTAACAAAATTAGACGATTTCATATCGATCGAGCGTTCGCTGATGAGCTAGATTATTATCAGCTAATTATAACGACTTGCAACTCAAGATCTCTAACACCGCCTCACTCTGGCTAATATCACCATTACATCATCGATAACTTTGACCATTTGCGATGTGGGTCGATCGTGCTGATTGAGAATCACACTAAATACTAATGGTGCATATTGAGGTGGATTAATATATCCAGATAGACTCACTATGCCGCTCATACTACCAGTTTTAGCTCTGACAATACCTTGAGCTAAAGTTCCTTTCATCCGATTTTTGAGACTGCCACTCACTCCCGCAATTGGTAATGAGTCACGATAAATTTGTCCCACTGGTGTAGTTGCCATCGCCGATAAAACGCGCACAAAAGTAGTCGGGGCAACTAAATTATGTCGAGACAAACCCGAACCATCATAAATACGATATGCTTGCGGATCTATACCCATTTCAGTCAGATGTTGCTTAAATACCGCAATCCCCAAATTACTAGTATCTCGATCGCTGGTATAGTTTTCGAGATGAGTTCGTCCGATCGATTTGAGCAAAATTTCGGCATAGATATTATTACTGCGCTGATTAGTTTCTTGAATTAGTTCGTTAATTGTGGGTGAATTAATTGCGGCAATCTCTGGCAGATTAATTGTATTTTCCCCCGATACTAATTGGATACTATTAATATTTATGCCCGATCGATTTAAGCTTTGGCGAAAGGCACTCATGAAAGATTGAGCTGGATCTGCTAATGGTAAATCGATTTGAATTGGCGCAGCATTTAAAGCGAGTTTACCTGTCAATCGGATTACTGGTTTCCCAAACATCGCGATTACCTCCGGTACAGCAGAGCTGAACGCATCAACATTCTTATCTTGACTAGCCGCTACCGTCAGACTACGATTATCTACTTGCCAACTATTTAAGTTCGGATCTTGCCAGGTATATTTAAGCGGCATCCCAACTTGTTGCGAACTTACTATTAATGGATTTGAATTTTGATTCAACATCAACCCATTAATCGCCGGCGCATAATCAGTCAATAAATCGCCCC
Source organism: Chroococcales cyanobacterium (assembly GCA_038247275.1). Lineage (GTDB taxonomy): Bacteria > Cyanobacteriota > Cyanobacteriia > Cyanobacteriales > Chamaesiphonaceae > Chamaesiphon. Next base: position 23,826 of record JBBRVB010000013.1, on the reverse strand, counting down.
ATTCCCAACCGGAGTTAATTGGTTCTCCCCGAAAATAACCATCGTCAAAACTAATTTGTCCGATCTGTTTTATCCCGCGCTGTTGAAGCTGTTGCGCGATCGATTGTAGCCCCACGATCGTCAAACTTGGATCGCCTCTACCCACTACTAACAGATTGCTCAGACTCCCATTACTCGGCAGTTGATATACTGATGTCCGCAATCGGGTCGAGGCTCCTAGCTGGCGGAGAGCCACCGCTGTGGTAATTAACTTAACATTAGAAGCCGGAATAAATAATCGATCGCCATCCCGATCGTAAAGCCGATCTGTCCTCCCTAATTCCTGAACTACAATCCCCCACCGATAACGTTGCAATTCGGGTCGATCGATAATGCTATTAATTGCTGCTGGAAGTTGGCTAGAGCAGACGGCTGGTAATGCTGGCGGCGCGATGACATTTGGCTGCTGTGCCTGAGCTGGAATCATCATCAATAGTTGCACCAATAACCACCTACCTGTTGTCGCGATCCGCCGCTGGAAATTAAATAACTGCTGCATCTGTAGACTTGCACAAAGGTTTTTCCCATCCCTAGTCTACATGGAGTCAGCACCCTTTTCCTAGTTATTCTCCTGCCGTTCTATCCTAGCTACCCATCGTTTCAATGATTGGGTTACTCTAGCGTTATCAGCCACCTCATAATTGCGATCGTCTAGTCACTTTATCCGAGCTAAAATCGATCGAGAGAAATTCTCTCGATCGATTTAACCGAAACAATTGGTGTAAAACCAGATCACCTAAACGCGAAAAAATAAAATTAGACTATTTATTACTCCAATCCTTTTCGCTGTCAACTGTCAACTGTCAACTGTCAACTGAATGAACGTAATTATTTCAACAGTGATTCGATATCGCTGGCAATATCTTTAGGATCGGTATTCGAGCCATAGCGTTTGACTACATTGCCACTACCATCGACCAAAAATTTGGTAAAATTCCATTTAATACCTTCGGTTCCAAAAATGCCCGGTGCGGCTTTTTCTAAATATTGAAACAGCGGATGAGCATTGGCACCATTGACATCAACCTTTTGAAATAGTGGAAAAGATACCCCAAATCTGGTTTCGCAAAACGACTGAATCTCTGTCGCACTACCTGGCTCCTGTTGTCCAAATTGGTTGCAGGGAAAACCCAATACGGTAAACCCTTTGCTGGCATACTTATCGTGTAACGCTTGCAAACCTTTGTACTGAGGGGTAAACCCACACTGACTAGCGGTATTGACGACGAGCAAAACTTTATCGCGGTAGGTACTCATCTCGACGGGTTGACCTTCGATGCTGGTAGCCGAAAAGTCGTAAACTGTGGATGACATAAAGATGTTCTGTTTGATGGGTACTAATCTATTTATTATTATTGAACTACTCGGAACTTGCTAGGTGTGATGAAGCGACTCTCGATTTTGGGTGGAACTGGGGATGCGGTAAAATTGGCAAGTCTGGCGATCGATCTACCAGGATTGGTAGTAATTACTAGTCTCGCGGGGAGAACTAGCGCACCCAAAAGTTTAGTCGGCGAGGTGCGAATTGGTGGCTTTGGTGGTGAAGCTGGTTTAGTCAGATATTTACAAACCGAGCAAATCGATCTGCTGATTGATGCGACTCACCCGTTTGCTGCCCAAATATCTCGAAATGCGGCAGGTGCAGCGACTCTGGTGGGGATTCCCAGATTGATGCTGATTCGTCCTGAGTGGAGAAGATCGCCTGAAGATAATTGGATTGAGGTTGAGAGTGTTGCAGCGGCTGTACCGGCGATTCCAGCTAGCGCAGAGCGGATCTTTGTGACGATCGGCAGGCAACAACTCGCGCCTTTTGCCTGTTTGACAGATAAATGGTGTTTGATGCGATCGATCGATCCTCCCGATTCGAGTATTCTATTACCTCCAGGTAAGTTATTACTCGATCGAGGGCCATTTAGTCTGGCGCGAGAACGCGAATTACTGCAAGAGTATCAGATCCAGGCGATCGTGAGTAAGAATAGTGGTGGTGATGCGACTTATGCCAAGATTATCGCGGCGCGGGAGTTGGGTTTACCGGTGATTATGGTACAACGCCAGATCGTCCCTGAAGGGGAGCTAGTTTCAGATGTGGCGGGGGCGATTAAATGGTTAATCGATCGACTTTCAAGATGATTCGGTTAAGTCAAGACAGGCGGACTTTGCTTCATTTGGGGCGGTTTTAATTGTTTGTCAACCAAAATTTATTAAATCGATTGTCTGAAGGCAATTAAGTGGCGATCTTGGGGAGGCGGTGGATGTACCTATTATTTAGTGGATCGATGCGGTCGCCCACAACGCACGATCTTCAAGATTTTCATTAATAAGTCGTTCGATCTCAATATCGTCAGTTATGAGCCAAAATAGCACGCTCTCTACACACATTTTCTGAGCTGGTCTCCAAGAAAATGTTCACCAAAGAACATTTTGAATTTTTAATAGGTACACTCCCAGGAGCGTCAAAAAGGGGTCTAATAATCGATCTATTCGATCGAGCAAAAAACAGGTTAAGAGTCGATCTTGACTCTTTTAACGAAAATCAGCGATCTAAATCCCAACTTCGCTCTCTTGAAAAGGTACGCCGTAAGTGAAGCACCTTTTCGCTGTCAACTGTCAACTGTCAACTGTCAACCGTTTAGCATCGATTACTTCTAATACTGACTTAGGTAATAGTTTATCTTTGAACCAAATTACCTCACATGGTAGATTGTTCGCATTCAATCCAGCCTTGTCTAAATTTAATCGCTCTGAGATGGCTAAGATCAGATTTTTACAGCCAGACTTGTGAACCTGAGCGAATTTTTTCTGTAAATATTCCGGTCGCCAATAACCGACGATTTCTAAGATATAATCGCGTCCATCGGGATGCACCAACCGAAAATCAGGAATCATTACGCTTCCTGGAATTGGGAGTAAATTTACTTCTCGTTCTAGTACCCAGTCAGTTTTGAGTTTGTCCCAGCGATCGGCAAAACTCGCTTCGAGCATACTGTCGTAAGATTTTCCGGGTGGATAGTGGGTTTCTAATCCACATTTATCGGTGAGGGTATAGCGGCCGGTTTTGAGATTGCCAGTGTAAAAATCTTTGGTTTGTAAGGTTGCACTCAGGCTCCATTTAGTAACGTGCAAAATTGCGGGAATTAGCTTGGCGATCGCGAGTCCGTAGCGGGTACTTGCTTTAAATAAACTGGTCGGGCCATCAACTTTAATGGTAAAACCAGTATCGGCATCACCTTCGATATATGTCATCAATTGAAATAATTTTAGATACCGAAATAACAGCTTATATTGTCCAGGGACATTCCGATGGGCGTTGATAGTTAGTTCGCTGGCGCGATAAAATACGCCCTGAACTTGGGAAAGGTTGTAGCGATGAATTAATGCTACTGGATCGGGTGCGGTAAACTCGGTTAAAATTCGATTGTCTGGTAAATCGGCGTATAAGCCTTGGGTGATTTGAGCGGGAATTATTTCGGTGCTAAGTTCTTGGGAAAGGTTGCTGGCGAGTGTGGCGAGTGTGCTCTTACTATGCTCGACGCTGGGGCTAGAAATCGCTGAGAGTGCATACACGCGTTCGCGCAATTCGGACGGCTGGATGGGGCTGACAATCTCAAAGTTACTGAAGGTTTGACTCTTGAGCAGATGGGCAAATCCCCGCTTAATGCGAAAGTCGGGACTATCACCTTCTAGTTGCAGTAGCATCTCATCGAGTTGTCCTTGAGTACCCCCTACAACGGACGTGAAGCAGTCAATAATCTCGATCGCCATCTGGATATGGTGCGTGTCGATTTCGATCCGTTTGGGAACGATCGATTCGCCATTATATCGATAGATTAGTAGCTCGCCAGGTAGCATATAATTAATTAATAGTTGATAATTGCTAATTAACTCAAATTACTATAACAATCCTAAATGAGAAGCATAGATCCTTTTTCTTACCTCTGCGCTCTCCGTGTCTCTGCGGTTCAAAAAACACAAGTGTAAAAGTACTAGAAAATTTGAAAATGATTTATGATTGCTATATCTAGAAATACTACGCCAATAGGTTGAAAAAATCAATTAAAGCTATTCCAAAATTAACGATCGCCTTTCATTAGTACAACAAATTATAGATAATTAAAATCCATAGCGAAACGAGACACTAATGGTATTATCTTTATAAACATTTGCAGTGGGGCCGAGGGTGCGCCGGAAATCAATCTCTGCTGAATTCCATCCTAAATAAATCGCTGAATTTGAATTTGGATCTAGTTCATAACTGAGATTTGCACCAAAGGGGTTGGTCGAAACATTGCGATCGAATGCACTGACAAATCCACCTACTCTAAGCCTGTCGGTAACTTTCCAGCTCAGATTAAAGATTGTCTTATTTTCAACTGACTCTGATAATATATTACCAAAAAATTGCGTACCGCCGATCGAGATATCGCCAAAATTCACGGCGACACCAGCATTGACAAAGCTTTGGGCGGAGCGAATCGGCAGGGATTGGAGGGTAATCGAGCCATCGATAATATAATTGGCATTTAATCCCAAAACTAAATTATTGCGGGGATTAGATCCGAGTGGGATAGCTTGAGTGGCATTGGCAAAAAGTTGGGTGGAATATTCAGGATCGGGATTGAGATAGCCGATGCCACCGACGTTGAAACTTAAGCCTCGGGGATTGACGAGGGCGTAATCAGTACCGACATAGGCTTTAATATTGGTGGTAGTTTTCGGCTCAAACCCAGCATTGACGATCGCACCTGTATAATAACGCCAGAGGCTATTTTCAGTGAGATTGGCTCCTGTAAAACTAATGTGGGGATAATAATCTGTGCGTTGGCGAATCGTATCGGTATCTACTCTGGAGACATCCCGGTTGAGTACGGTGACATAACCTTGTCCGTAAGCATTTTGCAAGCCGCTGGAATTAAAGCCAAAATTATTGAGATTGACATCGATGGGGACGCTCCCGCCTTCCCCACCACCATTCGCCACGATGCGCGGTTCGCGCAGTGTAATGTAGCGATAATCCTGCGTAAACTCGCGCTCGACGACTGGGGACATGCCGACCCAAAGTGCCTGGTGACTGGCTCCGGGCGGTATTTTCGGGTCACTGCCAAAACTCGGCGCATAACCGGTACCACCTTGATACACCGTGAGACTATTATCAGGCAGACGGAGGGCACTTGCCGCTCGATAGAGATTGGGATTGACTACAATCCGCGCACCCGGTTTACCTGGGGCGATACTGGGTACAAATTCGGGTAAGATTTGACCGATCGCATTAGTGAGAGCATTTGCTAATTGATTGCGATCTCCATTAACATAGTTGAGCGATCGAATCGTCCGTCCCAAGGTTGACTCGACACCATTTGTCGCAAAATTCTGATTCATCCGGGTGTAATTAACCGCCACCCCAGGACTAAATGTTTCTTGGCGTTCGCCAGTCAATACTGGCGGGGGCGATCCTGCGGGTCGTGCAACTACACCGACTACCGGAATAGTCAAGTCGATGCCAAACTTTTCACCATTGGCACCACCCCCAAATCCGTCTTCCCTAATTGCGGCAATGGATGCTGGCGAAATCACATCACCAAATTGAGATGTAACTTTGACGCTAGTTGGTTGTAATTTATTGGGATCGAGGACGCTCTCGTCAATGATGAGTCCGGGCAGAAATGTACAAGTTCGCCCCGAACCATCCAGACAGTTGGCATCCAAACTAATTTGTTGGCGAAATCCCAGTAAGGTTTGGGGTTGGGCGACAGAAACGGCAATATCCTGATTTTGAGCGATACTCCGAATCCCCACCACGTCCATTTGACTATTTACCCGCACGACGCGATCTGCGGTGACACTCTGGACGTTCTTGGCTCCAATCAGCTTGTAGACATCAAAGCTCAGATCGGTATTCCGAAAGTTGCCAGCTTCAAATCCAGTGGTGACGACTGTGGTGGTAAAGTGGGAGACCTTATTCCCATTCAGGATAAATTGAGTGGAAAATGGATCGACTACTTTGGGATCTAGAACTTGTGGAGCGATAATAAAGCGCGGATCTTTAACTACTGCTGGATTGGTGGGTGCAATCGGCGCATTGATGGGTGCGACTGCTGGCGTATTATTGGGTGGGAGTAATAGTTCTGGTGTCAGAACGGAATTAATCGGGATAATCGGCAGACTGGGGGGGAGGAACCTCGGCGGCAGCAACAGCGGCGCGATAATTGTCGGGATGGGTGCGACTTGGGCAAGTTGGGAATTAAGTAGCAGATTCTTGTTCGGAGGCTGTTGCAGCTTTTTGTCCCGATTTTGACCATCCTGGGGATTGCTAACAGTAGTACTCGCTTGCTCTGGTGTCGCCAAATCGCTATTTGGCTGTGGTGACGATGCGGTGATGCTCTGAGCGTTGGCATTACCATCCAAGATGAGATACCAACCCGCGATCGCCAGACAATAACCGGCTAATTTATAATTAGGGCGATCTGCGAGTAACTGTGAATACATATAGGGGATTTGGCGTTGCTAGAGATCGGGATCTGGACATTTTTGAGGCTGTGGGACATGACACGGTTGGCAAAATGGAGCACTATCCCTCAAATCAGCAACGCGGGAGATGTTAAATCGAGTCGCTGGCACCACCGCCATTGTCCACAAGTTGGGAAAAAAATACCTATCCTAGTAAGTTCATTCGGTTTTACATGGAGCGAACAAAACTAGAGATAGGTAAATTTTTGTCTGATTAGTAACCACTGGTTACAACTTTAGTAGTTAGCCGTCTGTTACTGCGGTTAGCTAGAGATCTGGAAGCGGATGAGCTACCACTCTCTAGCAATACAGTTTGAGTCAGCTTTACTCCTAGCAGTTCGACACAAGCTAAATCGGCACCAATTGCAATCTACTTACCGAGTGCGGGGATATAAGATAAACCAGCCGCCGAACCAGTGTAGTTGTACTGAACGCGAGTGTTGTTAACATCAGTCGAGTTAGCAGTTTTGCTGGTGTTGTTGGTTGTAGCACCACTTTGGCTGTTGACATTACTGTTGCTAGTATTGTCATTGCTGTTAGCTGTGCTGTTGTTAACATTGGTACTAGCAACATCGCTAGTAGTATTGTTGTTAGTCGCCAACGAACTATCAGTGTTGTTGTTAGTTTTTAAGTTGCTAGCAGTGTTATTGTTGGTTGCCAACGAACTGCTGGTATTGTTGTTGCTATTGACGTTACTAGCTGTGTTGTTGTTAGTTGCGAACCCAGTGTTGGTGGTTTTAGTTGTGCCACCACTACTAGCATTACCAGTAGTACCGTTAGTAGTAGTACCTGCGGGAACGTTACTTGTAGCAACGCTACTGCTGTTCTTGCCATCGCTATTACCATAGCTGTTACCGTCAGTAGTAGACTTGGTTTCAGTGAGGTTATTAGTAGCCGTTTTGTTGTCGGTAGCGTTATTGACACCATTTTTGGTGTCGGTGAGGTTATTGACAGCCGTTTTGCCATCATCGAGGTTATTAACAGCCTTTTTGACATCAGTCAGGTTATTAGTAGCTGTTTTGACATCGTTGGCAGTAACGTTACTGTTGTTCTCAGAACTGGTATTTTTGGTAGTGCTAGCTTGGACGTTCGATGCGTTGTTCTGGAACGTGTTAAATTCGACTACATCAGCGGAGCTAGTCACCTTGCTGACATCGCTAGTGCTTACATAAGAGAATGTCACTGGCATGCTATAACCTTTAGCACTGGAGCTAGTACCTAGTTTGTTTGTCTCAGCAGAAGCCTCAGCACTCGTGTCACCAGTTGCGACAGCAGCAGACAATTCGCTGACACCACTACCACCACCAGAAGCATTCGATCCAGGTTGGATCGAGAAGCTACCATCAGAGGTACCCTTGAATTTAATTGATACCGCAGCAGCCGTCGTACCAGTCGATGGTAGAGCCTGAGCTGCCATTGGGAATAAAGTAGAACTAGCAACGAGAGCGAGAGTTAATTTAGCTGAAAAATTCATAAGTATTTACCTGTTGTAATGGTAATGGTTGGGTTATAATCTGAGGCACAAGTTTTATCTGAAATCTCACTCGTCAACAAAACTACTCAAGAATATGGTTGCCAAGTTTTAACTCTAGACCGAATCGAACGGTACTAAAGTTGACGGGTTGATTTACTTGGAAAATATTCACCAGATCGGGGTTGCCACAATTGGTATTGCAACAGCCATCCGCGATCGAGCCATAGTTATCATTGACTACCCGCAACATCGATTAACTAAATAACTGTTGTTGGGTATTATCATCATCAAACTGGCTAGGTAGCAACTCTAGCTTCATGCTGAGTTATTAATTTATCATCCTTACCACTTAATGTGTGGTTGTCGATCGAGGTGATGAGTTAATTTGTTAGGCGTTGTTTGTGTGACTTCATTAACTTCATAATACGGTTTGAATTTTAATTTGACAATGGTTACGCAACTATTTGAGCAATAAAGCCGATCTATAGCTTCGGGGAGTCCTTCATCTAGCTATACTAAAGCCAGGTATTTAGCTCTCCATCTCCACCTAAATTATCGATTTTTAGCATCACAAATGAGACGACGGCTGATGTCCGCTCGATCGATCCCTGCTGGTAAATTCGCCGCAGTGACCGTCTCAGCCTTTTGTATCAAATCATACCGTTGAGTGTGAAGATTTTTTGACAATCGCCATAACTTGGCGATCGAATGAGTTTGGCTGAGACTGGGATCTTTGCTAGAAGCTAATCATTAAATCCGAGGTAATTTATCAGCTAAGTGCCGATCGGTACTCAGAGTCAATCGGCGCAGAACGATCTACGAAGATCTCTAGGTGAATAAATAGTGCTGATTTATTAAAAAATTGTTGACGTTTAAGCCTAATTTTTGTTCCTCAAAAAAAGTGCGATTGATTTATGCAATCGCACTTTTCGCTGTCAACTATCAACTGTCAACTGTTAACTGTTAACGTAGCCGCAGATCGATCGTGCTAACTAGAAGTATGAGTCTCAGCTTGCGGCTGTGGGCGGTAATATTGCAGACAGGTGAGGAGCATCCGCGCATCAAAGATAATTGGTAAGAAGTGAATGCTATTGACTTCCTTGAAGTAAAACAGGATCGGTACCGGCTGCCAAAATATCTGCCAATTTTCCCATTCGCTGTAGGGAAATGTCCGAATGACTCGATCGCCCCGATAGACATTGAGCGTTGTGGTAGTAAATTCTAATTTGATGATGGTGGTTTGGAGTGCTAGAAATAATCCAAAGATTCCCAGCCCTAAACCAACCCATAATTGGAGTGCGGCGATCGGCACTGCGGTGGCAATCAGGACGATCGGAATCGTGTAATTGGGTGCAAGCTTGACGCTAGCAGGTAACTGAATTGGTGCGGGTGTGGTAGTCATCGACTTTCGATCCTCGTTTAGCCCGATCTTAACGTTTCTACTTCTCACTGCGTTGAGAGATGTTAATATAATTAAAGAATTTTTTAACAATCCATGTAGACGATCGATGTTTATCAGTTTGAGACAGGCGACAAATCGGGGACTATGGGTGGCACTGTCACTAATTGGTATTTGGGCAACTAGCACGGGCATATTATTTAGCCTAGACTTGACAAATTTGCCGAGTTGGGTTACATTTGTCGGCTTTGCTTGGCAAATGTTTTTGTATGTGGGATTATTTGTAACGGCGCACGATGGGATGCATGGCTCGATTGCCCCCGCGAACCCGAAGTTAAATGACGCGATCGGGAGTTTTGTATTATTTGCTTATGCAATGTTTCCGTTTGCCAAAATGCGTCAGATGCACAATCTTCATCACGACATTCCCGCCCGCAGCGGCGATCCAGACTTTCACAATGGCAAGCGTCTGAACTTCTTCACCTGGTATTTCAACTTCATGCAAAACTATTGGAGTTGGCTGCGGCTGGTGTTATTAATTGGGACATTTCATGCCGTACATCGCGTGTTTGGCGTTCCCGAAAGCAATCTCTCCTGGTTTTGGGTATTCCCGTCGGTGATGAGTTCGTTTCAACTGTTTTTATTTGGGACATTTCTCCCGCATCGCGAACCCCAGGGCGGTTATGTCAATGAATGTCGTGCTACCAGTACGCCTTTTTCAGAGTTTTGGTCGTTGATTAGTTGTTATCACTTTGGCTACCACGAGGAGCATCACGAGCTACCACACTTGGGCTGGTGGCAATTACCCACCGCGCGCCGACAGAGGCTAGCAGAGCGGGGATAGCAGTTGACAGTTGACAGTTGACAGTTGACAGTTGACAGGTAAAGCAGGGTGAGGTATGGATACGCGCGTCTATTCAAATAGACAAAACAGCCCTGCCCTCTCTAAGGGCAGGGCATCAAACTGCTCACAGCTTGCACCAATACTTATTAACTAACAAGCGGTACTTATTAAACGATCGATTGATGGCTGAAATAGCGGTTGACTGAAGGGTAACTATCCACTGTCTTGAAAAGGTGCGTTTTTGGGGAAACCCCAAGAACGCACTTTTCGCTATCCACTAAAAAACTAGTAACTTTGTTTTGATGCAAGATATGAGACTCTCAACTATCTATCGACGAGACATCGACATCGACATCACAATCCTGAGCACGTACCAGAATAACAAAGCCACAGATGCAAACAGCGATAGGGACGCTGCAACATACTGATCTTTGGAAAATCGGGTCATAACTTGGGACGTATCATAGAGGATTGCCGCCATTGCAAATCCCACCATCAATACTGAGAAGAATAAACCCAGTTGAAATCCGAAGATCGCACTACAGATAATCAATCCCAACGCCACGAAACCACCAATTTTGAGTGCGCCCCCCAGGAAGGTAAAATCCTTGCCAGTAGTTAGGGCAACTGCGGTCAAACCCACAAACATCAAGGATGTGAGAATTCCGGCAGTCGGAATCACCGTCGGATCGGACATGCTGCTGGCAATGAAAATTAGTGGCGCAAATAACAGTGCTTCAGCGACTACATATATCCCCAATCCCAGATATTGTAGTGAGACTGAATCTGCCCTACTTGCTAGTCCCCGCGAGAACCACCCCAGCAGTGAAAATCCCGCCAATACCGCTAGCCAGGTAAAACCGCCACTCAGGGCTTGAGCCAGCCGTTCGGCAATGCCCGATCGCACGAGTAGAGTTTCGATCGCGATAAATGCACCCACGGCACCAGCCAGGTGTGCGTAGGTCTTTCTGATAAACTCAGCCCGTTCTTGAGGCTGTGCTTGGGCTACAACATACATAGATTAAACCTCTAAAACTATCGATTTGCTGGGGGTCACTGTCGTTCGAGCGATCGGCTCTAAAATAGATACACATCAACTCAGTCCCAATCCAGAAATTTGTCAACTTCATCCGACGCTCGTGTCATTAAGATCTTAACTCTCTTTTCAACAGATTGGTGACAGATGTTATTAGTACTTCATAGAGGTACTTTTTGTGATGTTAAAATGGCGATAAGATCGATCGTCAGATCGACATCGATATTTGGCGATCTTTCCCAAATTTCTACCTTTTTTCCTATTTTCCTACTCATTAAGATACATGGCTCATTTAGGTTTACTATGCCCTGCGGAAACCGGTCATCTGAATACGATGTTACCCTTGGGACAAGAACTGCAACGACGAGGACATCGAGTGACCTTTTTTGGGATAGTTGATGCCAAACCCAAAGTACTAACTGCTGGCTTAGAATTTTGGGCGATCGGGTTAACTCAATTTCCGGCTGGAGCTAGTGAAAAATTATTTGAGCAACTTGGTAAATTGAGCGGTTTGGCAGCATTAAAGTACACGCTCGCTTGGATTGAAAAATCAGCGTTAATCTTTCTCGATGAGGGGCCAGCAATCTTGACGGAGGCGGGGATTGATGCTCTATTAGTGGATCAAATTGCCCCAGAAGGGGGACTAGTTGCTGACTTCTTGGATCTACCATTCGTGACCATTTGCAGTGCCTTACCATTCAATCAAGAGCCAACTATTCCCCCGTTTTTTACGACATGGCTTTACAATCCGGCTTGGTGGGCAGTCTGGCGCAATCAGGTAGTTTATCAATTAACCAATCCCTTTGGTAAATCGATGCAAACTTTACGAGCTAATTATCGGAAACTATGGAAATTACCACCGGAAATTAGTCCCGATTCGCAATTAGCAGTATTGAGTCATCAGCCTGCCGAATTTGAATATCCTAGACAAAATTTGCCAGCTTATTTTCATTTTACTGGCCCCTATCACAATCAAACAAGTCGCAAACAAGTCGATTTCCCCTGGGATAAATTGAATGGTAAACCACTAATTTATGCTTCGATGGGGACATTGCAAAATCAACTAACTGATGTATTTGAAGCGATCGCGACTGCTTGCGTCGGATTGGATGTTCAGTTAGTGATTTCTCTCGGTGGAGCTAATGTCGATTCGTTACCAGCATTGCCTGGGAATCCGCTGGTAGTGAGCTATGCGCCCCAATTAGCCCTATTGGAGCAGGCAGCAGTGGCGATTACTCATGCGGGGATGAATACTGCGCTAGAATGCCTTACTCATGGCGTGCCGATGGTGGCAATTCCCGTTACCAACGATCAGCCGGGAATCGCAGCGCGGATCGCTTGGATTGGGGCGGGTGAAATTGTGCCACTAAGTAGATTAACTGGAGCGCGACTGCACACAGTCCTCAAGTTGGTATTATCACAGCCAAGTTATCGGCAAAATGCCCTCCGGCTCAAACAATCGATCTCCGCTGCTGGTGGCGTGACTCAAGCAGCCGATCTCATCGAACAGGCGATCTCTACTAGAAAGCCAGTCTTTCATAATTGATAATTGATAATTGATAATTCAGCTTTGTATAAGTAATCGATCGTTAGTTAAAATTTTAAAAAGATATTTATTTGTGAATAAACAGACGATCGGGTTGGGTAAGTATACGGCGGCTTATACTAGTATCGGTGATGGGGTGCCGGTGATATTATTGCATGGTTTTTTTGGGAATGCGGGGACACTGGGTGCGCTGGCTCGGGGGCTATCGAGTAATTATTGTTGTATTAGTCTAGAATTATTGGGTTTTGGTGATTCTTCCAAGCCAGATATTCGCTATTTGATTGACGATCATGTCGAGTTTTTGAAGGAATTTCTCACTGCCAAAAAGATCTCAAAATTTTATCTAATTGGTTATTCTTATGGTGCGTGGGTAGCGGCTGCGTATGCAATTAATCGGAGCGATTTGGCAATGCCTACACCTGATTTAGTGAGCATGGTACTGGTGGCTCCAGCCGGGATTCGGGATGATAGTTTTGTCGGTCGCTACGATCTGCTCAAACCATTATTATGGCAGACACCACTCATCGATTTGGCACTCAAGACGATCGCCCCATTTGCTAGATTGATGGGTAAACAAAAATCATTTGAAACTGTCAGAATTTCTAGAGAGGCACTCATTACCCAGCCAGCCGCGCGATCGTTTTTAATCGAGCGACTAAAGCCAGAAGCTGCCGTCGATACTGTCGAAAAAAGTATCGATCGGATTGAGACTCCCACATTAGTAATTGCTGGGGAAAGTGATGGGACGATTCCATTATGGCACGCCCAAACTTATGCCGAAAAAATTCCGCAAGCTAGTTTAATAATTATCCCAGCAGCCGACCACGATTTGGTGCAAACTCATAGCCAAGAAGTTACGAGATCGATCGTGAATTTTTGGAATATATCTGGTTGACTAATTACCAAAGTTGTAGCTAACTCCAATCAAGAGTCCAACGGTAGCCATTGTGCTGCGGGACATTTGGGGTTGGTGCTGACTGAGCGGTAGCTGAGACTTATACCTGTCAGGCTCTGCAAAATCCGTGATTTGCCTTGCAACTATTCATATGTGATTTTCATGCTTTGAGCCTTTGCCTGACATCCCCTTAAGCCAACCGCCTATTAAAAGGTTCGGCTGTGTTTGTATCCCGTTAGCAGGACCCAAACACAGCCGAGGCAAACCCGAACTAGTGGGATGCGTTACTTGCTCAGAGAACTGCTAGATTTACTTAGCATCTGACCAAATTGTTGGAGCTTCTCGCCTTGTGAGCCATCTGCATGACTGGCAGTTCGCGTGGTCTCATCTCCTAGTGTGTTCATTAACTTGCCGATGGCTGCACCGTCAAGGTCGTCTGATTCTAGTTGCTGCTTGAGCTTGCCCAGGTTTTCGCAGATGGACTTGGCTCCGCTGAATTCGGCCTGCTCCAGCGTTTCCATCCAGCCATCAATGTTCTCGATGCCCTTGGTGACACCGATCTGAGTGAGGCTACTTTGGAAGGCTTTGATACTGCTGTCTAAAGTCATCGTCATCTGTGATTCCTCCGAATCTGGAGCGAGGAGATTCCTGCTCCGCTAGTGGGTGAATTGATTCTTGATACTAAAAACCTTTCCTGATACCCCTCAGTGATGAGACTCAGTTGACTAACACTGTATGATTCTAGCGATAAGAAAAACTCTATCAAATGGAGGATAAAAAAGCATCTAAAAAGCTGCAACGGGGTATCATTGATATTACTACGATCGAGTAAAAATAAATCGATCGGTTGTTAGTACTTTAAATCTCATCTAATTAAATTAGACAAAGGTTTAAAAATTGGTAATATCGGTTGTCTTGAAGCGACAGCAACAGGCGGCAAGATTAAATTTGAAACCATGCTAGCATCATCATTTAATGTCTTGCGAATTTGGCGACAGCCAGTGGTCGAAGTCGAGCTAACACTACACGATCCTTACACGATCGAACTGATTATCGGCATCTATCGCGATCGGAAAATCTCGATCGTCTTCAATATTATACCGCTGGGGGCAATAGTACAAAAAGTTTATATGTAATCAAATAATAAAAAATGTATTTTAAAGTATTCATATTGACAGATTATTAAAGACAATCGACTGGTTAGATTAGAGATGTTTACTCAAGCTCTTAGTTTCGACTCGATTTCTACATAGTTTTCTAGTCCCAACTCTACTAGAACGGTACAAATCTCAAAAATTATTTGGGTAAAATTTCGATTTTATGTCCTACTTACATTATTGCTACTCTATCAACCAACCGAAAAAAATCGTCCGATCGCCGCCCACTAGAACATCAATTGAATTACCTGTTTTTCATCAGAGTCAACGAGTGATATTTATTGGCGGATCGGGAATTATTCGGAGCTGTAAATCCGAGTCTGGAACTTGGAATTACTTGGTCGAGATGGCATTGGGAGCGCAGCCTGCTTTTGGTAGAGTAGGAGCAGAAACCATGCTAGTTCTTACTGAAGCAGATTTAGCAGCGGTGTGAGGCTTCGACCTGCCAAGGTAGTGCTTGGCGATCGTATCTGGATCGCAAGTATTGAGTCAACCAGCATTGAAGCCATAACAGTACTAGACGTGAAATTACCCTATGGAGATAATATCGATGATGACAGTTCATTTGACCTCTGATTTGGCTCTGCTAGCGGCGCAGATGGTGCAGGAAAGTGATTCCGATCGCTTATCGACCGTGCAAGCTCTGACACCCAGTCAGTTCAACTTAGTCTACAACGGCTTCTCGCTGGCGATCGCGGCCATGTTTGCTTCAGCACTATTTTTCTTTAGTATTCGCGATCGGGTCGGGAAAAAATACCAAATCGCCTTAGTTGTCTCCGCACTTGTGGTGAGTATTGCTGGCTACCATTATTACCGGATCTTCAATAGTTGGGACGCGGCATATAGTTTACAAAATGGTGAATACGTCCTGACTGGCGTACCATTTAACGATGCCTACCGCTATGTAGATTGGATCTTGACTGTGCCGTTACTATTGGTTGAAACCATTGCTGTATTAGCTTTGCCGGCGATCGAAGCAAAGCCGCTCCTGACCAAACTAGTAGTTGCGTCGATCTTGATGATTGTTGCGGGTTATCCGGGCGAGATTTCG
Organism: Chroococcales cyanobacterium; assembly: GCA_038247275.1. Lineage (GTDB taxonomy): Bacteria > Cyanobacteriota > Cyanobacteriia > Cyanobacteriales > Chamaesiphonaceae > Chamaesiphon. Next base: position 7,881 of record JBBRVB010000013.1, on the reverse strand, counting down.
AGCGACATGACCACCCGCACCATTTGGGGCACACTTAGCACGATCCCCTTTGCCTACATCCTGTATGTATTGTGGGTCGAGCTATCCAAATCGCTCGAACGGCAGCCTGAAAACGTTCAGAAATTAGTCCGTGACATGCGGTTACTACTGTTGCTGTCTTGGGGTGTTTACCCGATCGCTTACCTGCTACCCATGCTTGGTATCGTCAGTACGTCGGCAACTGTCGGCGTTCAGGTTGGCTATACGATCGCAGATCTCTTAGCGAAGCCTATATTTGGTCTATTGGTATTTTCGATTGCCCTTGAGAAAACCAAAGTCGATGGAGACAGCCATAACGAACCTGGTACTACACCTTATGCCCCCGACCTCGATTTAGTTGTACCCACATCTAAATCCTAACCGGATACTTCCCCGAAGTTCGTTTTAAGCAAGGGAGCTTTGGGGATCTTTTTTGAGACGGAGAAAATTAAAACCCCACTCAACAAAGCTCCACTTCTGGAAGCAAGGAAATCAAACCCCCACTAAATAGTTGCCAGCAATCTACGCTGTTACTCCTAGCCAATATTCTCAATCTTACCGATCGTTATCTTTTATAGAGGTTGTCATGCCACAAGTTAAAGCTCAGGGTAAAACGTTTGAATGTAATGTCGGCGATAATCTATACCAAGTTTTGTCGGCTAATGATGTCGAAATTTACAACGGTAATGCCAAGACCATCAATTGCGCTGGCAATGGTGCTTGTGGCTCTTGTACCGTGCGAGTAGATGGCAAGGTTTCTCCGCCTAATTGGATCGAAAATATCTGGCGATCGTTGCCTTTTGCGACTGCGATGGGAGATCGTCGGCTGTCTTGTCAGACTCAAGTTTTAGGCGACATTGAAGTGATTAAATATGAAGGCTTTTTAGGTCGAGGCGCAGCCACAGTCTGGACATCAGCCGGAGATACAGATGCAAAGATAATTGCCTAAGTTGCTAGAAAGATCGCGCTCCCTGATGCTAGGGTTCGCGATCTTTTTTTCGCTGGAGAGGAAGATCCGCAAAGGTTTCAGCCTTAGCATTAAGTTTCTGTACGATTACTTATTTGATACCCACAACTGTAAGAAAGGAGATATCGATTGCAAGTTTTGTAGAGAGCTAAAAGTTTTTTAATCGATCGAAACCAGACAAATATTGATAGAGAAATGAGATGAAATCCGAATATCTAAATCTTTCAATCGAACAGGAATTCACTATCCACCGCTTTGAGCGTGCTAGTCACGATCTACCGTCCGCTGAGTTGAGAAAGTTATTTATTGAAGCTACTCGTCAGTTATTGATTAAAGATAATGTCATCTGTCATCTACTCAAAAATGTTCCAATTCAATAGTTAGCTCTATAACTGGAGAAAAAGTATCTCGATCGCGATCGTGTAGAGTGGATACTGCTCACAGCTAGGGTTTTAGTCTAATACTATGTCATGCATATTTGTGCCATTCTACTTATTCTTACAACCGCTCGGTAAGATAGATCGATCGTAAGTTTCCTGTAGTTTTGCGTTCTAACTCTAAATAACAAATCTAAACAACCGTTAGATAAACTTTTAATCTTATGCCCTACCTACATTACAAATGCTCCATAAATCGATCTATAAAATTTATCCGATCGCCGCTTACTCTCACACCGATTGAGATCCCAATTTTTTATCAGAGTCAATCAGTGATATTTGATGGTGGATCGGGAATTATTCGGAGCTGTAAATCGGAAGCGGGAATTTGGAATTACTTGGTGGAGATGGCATCGGGATCGCAGCCTACTGGAGGTAGAATCTGGGCAAAAACAATGGTAGTTCTTCATGAAGCAGACTTACAAGCTGTTTGAAAGTATGACTACTGGATGAAAAGTAGCTCGATTGCCAGTTTTGCAGGGTATTCATGTTCTAGTTTCACTACGCATAATCGCTAAGTTCTCCTATTTTGTACGCACTCTGCGTCAACCTATGCAAACCCAAACCAATCCCGCACCTACCAACTCCGAACTGCCATATAACTTAGCTCAATGGAAACAGGGCTATCGATCGCAAAAACAAGAATATGATTATCAAATTACAGAAATTGACGGTAAAATTCCCGCCGAACTAACGGGGACATTATTCAGAAATGGCCCAGGCTTATTAGATATCAATGACATATCAGTCCGCCATCCGTTCGATGGCGATGGGATGATTTGTCAGATTACCTTTCATAATGGTAAAGCACACTTTCGCAATCGATTTATTCAAACTGACGCATATTTAGCCGAACGAGCTGCCAATAAGTTTCTATATCGTGGTGTATTTGGCACTCAGAAAACTGGTGGTTGGTTGAGTAATGTCTTCGATCTCAACTTAAAAAATATTGCCAATACCCAAGTCATCTACTGGGGTGGTAAATTACTCGCACTCTGGGAAGCCGCTGAACCCTATCGGTTAGATCCAAAAACTTTAGCTACATTAGGCATCGAATACTTAAATAATACGCTCAAACCTGGCGATGCTTTTGCCGCGCACCCATTAATCGATCCCATTCAAAATAGAATGGTGAATTTTGCTTTAAAAGCAGGTAAATTCGATCGAACTGGACTGGTGACAACACTGACTATTTATGAATTAGACGTAGATGGTGAAGTCGTAGCAGCGCATCCGCACACGATTCCTGGATTCGCTTTCATCCATGATTTCGCGATTACACCTAATTATTGTATCTTCTTCCAAAATCCAGTCGGCTTCAATCTCTTCCCGTTTTTATTTGGGTTAAAGGGTGCGGGTGAATGTGTCAAATTCCAACCCGAACAGCCGACGAAGATTGTCATCATTCCGCGCGATCCTCACAGTGGCGAAGTAGTCCAAATTCTCGAAACTAAATCGGGTTTTGTTTTTCATCATGCCAATGCTTTCGAGCGCGATGGCAAGATTTCGATCGATTCGATTTGTTATGCCTCTTTCCCTGAAGTTCCTCCCGATATAGATTTCCGTGATACTGACTTTAATACACTCGCGCCAGGGCAATTATGGCAGTTTGAATTAGATCTTAAAACTAGTCGCGTCGATAGCCAACTCATCGAACCGCGCTGCTGCGAATTTCCCACGATTAACCCCGCCAATGTCGGACAACCCTATCGTTATGCCTATATCGGTGCTGCCCAAACCCTTGATGGGAATGCACCCTTGCAGAGCATCCTGAAGCTCGATCGTGAAACTGGCATTCAACAAATCTGGACGGCTGCACCGCAAGGCTATGTGGGCGAACCTGTCTTTGTTCCCCGTCCACAAGGCACCCAGGAAGACGATGGTTGGCTGATTGTGATGGTGTATGACGGTACGCGCGATCGATCGGCAGTGGTGGTATTAGATGCCGCAGATTTGACTACAGGCGCGATCGCGACTCTCCATCTGACTCATCATATCCCCTACGGTTTGCATGGCAGTTGGACGGATACAGTGTTTATCGACGATTTAGCTAATTCTTAACTCGCTTAATCGATCGCGATCTAGCGGTTCCTTACTCGGTGAGATACAATATTCAACAAGTCTCAAGTTGAGTAGCATCCAGATATCGAGGTCGGATGTTGGTTGGGAATGTTGCTGCATGGCGCGCTGTGTAGTACAGCCTCTACCACGATCGATCTATTGGAAGCAATCGGTGGTAAATGCTAAGATTAGTAGTTGTCAAAACTAAGATCGATTAGCAATAAATCATCATGAAGTTAAGTTTTCGTCGGACGATCGCAGGGCTATTTTTACCCACTTTACTGATGCTAATGTCATTAGTAATAACGAGTATTTATCCACAATCGGCATTAGCAGACGATTTCACGAAAGCAACTTTACCTATTGATTCTGATTTTTCAGGTAAAGACCTCACCACTTTTGAGTTTACTCAAGCTAGTGTGCGTAGAGGCAAATTTATGAATGCGAATCTCACTGGTGTGAGCTTAATTGGTGGAGATTTTGATTCAGCAGATATGACTGGGGCAAATCTAACCAACACTTTGTTAGATACGGCTCGATTAACCCGTGCCAATCTTACTAATGCCATTTTAGTCGGTGCATCTGCTTCTGTTGCTAATTTCGATGGTGCAATTATCGATGGTGCCGATTTTACAGACGTGCTACTGAGAAGAGATATCCAATTGAAGTTATGTAAGGTTGCTAAAGGTATTAATCCAACTACCGGTAAAGTTACGAGAGAGTCATTGGAATGCGCTTAGATTAATTAATACTTAACGATCGATCTCAAGTTAATCTCTGCACATTTTAAATTGGTAAGCTGTCGAACATTTAAACCACACGATCGGCTATTCCTTTTGCCTTCTGCCCTCTGCCTTCTGCCTTTTTTCGTCCAGTAATTTAAATGAGTAACAGCTTAGTTAGTAGTTAGTAGGGTGAGCGATTCTCACTCTACCTAATTGGCAAGATCGATTAAATAAATATTGAAAGCATCTAAACTTAAGCTAATAAATTACTTAATCCGATCGCCAGACCATGAACTCCTCACTCATCTCCCACCTCCAAACTTACGATCGGCGGATGCAGGATGATGTATTGGCAGCCGATTTGGTGGTCAATGTGCTGGATGTGCGTAAACTGATGACGTTGGGGGAGCGCGAACATCTCCGGAGTTGGTTCTGACGGGGCGACAAGCCGCCCCATCAGGTGCTCTGATTATTTTTTCAATTCCGGCTAGACTCTCTAATTCTTTAACTTCGGCTTCTCGATCCAGAATTTTCGCTGCGGCTTGGAGATGTTTCTGGAGTTTTTCTGCCGTGCTGAGTACCACAGCTTACCTATAGATATTATGAAACTCACACTCAAAATTTGGCGACAGCCCGATCCCCGCACTCCTGGCAAATTTGGCACCTACCAGTTAGATAATATCTCCCCAGATATGTCCTTATTAGAAACGATCGATCTACTCAACCAGAGCCTTATTTTAGCCGATGAAGAACCCATCGCCTTCGACCACGATTGCCGCGAGGGGATTTGTGGCTCTTGTGCCATGTATATCAACGGTCGTCCCCACGGGGCCGATCTCGCCAGTACCACCTGCCAACTCTACATGCGATCGTACCGCGATGGTGATACCCTGACGATCGAACCTTGGCGGGCAAATGCGTTTCCCATTATTAAAGACTTAATGGTCGATCGATCGGCATTCGATCGCATTATCCAAGCAGGCGGCTATATTTCAGTTAATACTGGTAATGCTGTCGATGCCAACACCACGCCGATTGCCAAAGATATCGCTGATGCTGCTTTTGCCGATGCGATGTGTATTGGTTGTGGAGCTTGCGTGGCTGCTTGTAAAAATAGCTCGGCAACGTTGTTTGTTGCCGCTAAAGTCGCACACCTGGCACTACTCCCACAAGGTCAACCCGAACGTCAGCGACGGGTAGTCAACATGGTGGCACAAATGGACAAAGAAGGATTTGGCAGTTGTAGTAATACTGGTACCTGTGCGGCTGTTTGTCCCAAAGAAATATCGCTAGCTACCATCGCGCAACTCAACCGTGAATACCTCCAAGCCAAGTCCCAGCAAGCTTTCTAGCAATTGTGGTGATAAGTCAGACTTATTGAAAGGGGTAATGGGTAATGGGTAATGGGGAAGAAGGCACTATTATCTACGGTAGGCTACGCCAACGATCGACATGTAATTTGACCATTTTCCCCAAAATAGCAGGAGAGCCGTCCCAGCAGTTCGATCGAACTTTTTAAACACCTAATTATTAACTATTAATTAATTTAACGTATGCTCGATCGCATCTAGCTGTTGCTACCTCCGTCACTGGTAGATAACCATTCGCTTCATACAGTCTTACAGCTCCGGCTAAAATACTGGCAGTTTCGATCCGAATCTCCCGGTAGCCGCGATCGCATATTGCCTGCTCTAATTTCCCTAATAAATGCCTACCTAAGCCTTGTCCTCTGGTTGTGGAACTCAAGTACATTTTTCTGATTTCTACAGCCTTCTCGCTGCGATTATCGGGCTGAGATGATGCGACGATACAGGGATAGTAGGCACTCGTACCGACAATTTGCCCTTGTGCCTCAATCACCCAAAATTCGCCCCCACAGTTGAGATAATATGCTTCTACCGCGATGACATCGCGATCTGCGCCATCTGGCTCCCACCCCAATCCGTACTCAGCCAACGCATTCTGAATTACTGCCGCAGCAGCCAGTCGATCGTCCGGTTGCCACGATCGAATTGTATAATCTTGGTATCGATCGAGCATAGATGCTGAAATGCTTGAGAGTTTGACTAGCTATGAACTCTGGGTTCGGGATGAAGATTGGCAAGTAAATTACTTTCAAAGATCGCTAGTTCACTCAGGCGAGATTGCACGAGCGCACGGTCGAAATAAGTATCCGCCAGTAGCCAATAAATCCCAAAATGACGGGCTTCTGATGCCATTAACCCCCGATAGAATGCCGCTAGCTGCGGATCGGGAAGATGGCTACCGAGTAATCCCAACCGTTCGTGAGAGCGCGCTTCAATCAATCCCGAAACTAGGAGTGAATCGAGCATCCGGTGCGGTTCTTGAGTACGGACTTGGCTCATCAATCCCTTCCCATAAGGCGGTGCATTGAGTGGTGCGAGGGGAATACCACGTCGTTCGAGGATTTGATTGACTTGCTCGAAATGCTCTAATTCTTCCTGGGCGATCGCGGTTAACTGCCTCACTAGTTTATGATTTGATGGGTAGCGAAACATCATATTAATCGCGGTACTGGCTGCTTTGCGTTCACAATGCGAATGATCGAGCAAGATGGTATCAATATTCCCCAATGCTTGTTCGAGCCAAGCGGCTGATGTCGGTTGACATAAAATATTGATAGTCGGATTTGTGGTGGCAATCATCAGCAAGTTTTAATTGGAGCAGTATCGATCGAACCAAAGTAATCATATCTCAATCCTAAATCATTTCAAAGGATCAAACCTAGCTGCCATTTTGGTGCGTAAGTCTTTTTTGGAGATTGCTACAGGATTTTTGAGCTTTTCACGACTTTGATTTGTCGCTATATTTAGGCAATTATATTCACGAGCTAGTTGTGCGATTTCTGATTGATTCTTTTTGATTTATTATTGGCTTTGGATTTCAATGCGGGCACTAGTAAGTAATTCTTGTTCGTCTGTTTAAGACTTTTGTTCTAGTCCAAAGCCCACCAAATCGATCTCCGTTGGAACTTCACCTGGTTGGGGACGTTGATAAGTGACAATTGTCCGCAGTCGGGAGTGGGAATTTATCAACCGGAGCTGGTCTACTGCGACCGATCGACTGTAATATGTGACCAATTCTAGAGTTTGGCGGGTAGGTTGATAGGTAAATCGCCCGGTAATCGCCCCGGATTCAGAATAACCTTCATCTCGTAAATACAAGCCCCGAACGAGTTCTGGACTATCGGGGACTTGTGCTACCAGCGGGAGAGCTGGCGCAAGCGGATCGACTGGTAATAGGTGCGGCGCAGTAATCGCCCGATCTGGTACGAATAGAGCATTGAGATTCATCGAGACTCGCTCTCCTTTTTCTGAGACTGTCGCAAATCCGATCCTAAAGCCCGGAAATTCGGCGATCTCATCAGTTGCCGCAATACTACCAACTGGCAAAAAAGCTGAAGAAATGTGATGTTTTTCGGCTGATTCCAAGTCAGCTACCTTGAATTCAGTGTAAGAGCGTTCTACTTCGTTGTGACGGACATAATGATAGGTGCGCTCAGTTTTCCAGGTGCCGATACAGGCTGAAAAAAAATCTTGAATTTCTAGCATGTTTTAGCGATGCTGCGATGTTAATGTATTGGCAAGCGACCAGATTAATATTTTAGCAAAGTTGGCGGAGATCTCGCTGCTGCCAAACGCGCCCCGATCTA
>JBBRVB010000012.1:0-25458 GCA_038247275.1 Chroococcales cyanobacterium | reverse complement strand
TTCCATCCAGAGCCGCTGTAATCGCACTATGACGAACTTTATGCGGACTCATCACCTTTGAAACGTTTGCCTTGATTGTCGCCCGTTTGAGCAAACGATCGATCGATCGAGTCGATAGTTTCATCCCTTTAGTATGGTTATCAAGCGAGATGAATAACGTTAATCGTCGAAGGTGCGAGATTAAGATCGAGTAAATCTGCTTTGTCTTTGAGAACGATCGCGATCGCATCATATTGAGAGAGTCTCAAAAATTCCGCAATCTGCCGGGGAGTCGAAGGGGAACCAGTAATCAGCCGAAAGAAATTATCGATCGCTCCAGCATAAGTGCGCTTCGTCTCACTACTAATTTGCAGCCGGAGAAATTCATCCCAAATATCCTCGACTTGCGATCGGCATTCTGTAGAGTCCGTCGGATCGTCCGCCTGTAGCCTGGATATCGAGATGTCTATTGCTAATATTTCTGTACGAGCGAGAATACGTTGGGGTTGGGTCAAGATTGAAATCGAGTCGAATATGACGCGACATTTTTTTCGCCAGCCATTAAGTACCGATCGATATCCAAGTAACATTCCCGTCGCGGCATCTTCGATTGTCGAGTCTTCATTGAAAAGTTTATCGCAAACATGTGAATTCAATAATGGTAATACTAAGGATTCACCTGTTAATTCTACCTGTATCTTAATTGCTGACTTTTGATAGCTCTTAAAATACCCCGAATCACCAAAAAAGCTATTCATCACTACATGAACGGTCCTTCCATTCATAGCATTAATATATCGTTCTAAAGAGTCCAAACTACTTGCCAGCCGATCGATCGCCCATAGAGTAATTAACTGTCGATCTAATACTGCTAGATCGGTAACTAGATTTTGGTTGTGTTTTTCAATTCCATTAATGCTAGCGGCTGTCGCATTAACTACGATAACTTCATGCGGGTGTCGATGTCCCAACTCTATTAACCCGATCGTGCCTAATTCAGAGCTTAAATCTAAAACTGTAAAAGGTAGATGCCGATAAGATCTGTGGACATCCATTAACTGCAAAGTAGCTCTCTTTTTGTGATGGATTCAGTTCGATATGCCTGTGTGCCAATTTCACATAATCTAGATTTAATTGTAGATAATTCATATTTCTTAGTGTGGGCATAAATCTCATCGAGACTGGGAGAATTTGGAGGCTAGGACGGAGGATGAAGGCGAAGAAGGTATTAAAAGATAGAAAGACCCAGACACTATAACAACGGTGGCGAATCTCAGTAATGTCGCTCGTTTTGCCGCGACTAACTAGATAAGAGCGATAGACTTGCTCGGTTAATTGTCCGGCATAGTAACTAATCGACGCACAAATAATCAGCGTCAAAGGGGCGGCTACTATTTTCGGAATATCGATCGTCTGACCTGCGATGTAAAAGCCTGGACTAAGAAGGCTACTAAGTTGGTTGGGATCGTGACTCCATGCCCCAGAAAAGTAGTAATCCCAACTGCCCGGATAGAGATATTGATAGACAAAAAAGCCCACCATCAGACCAAAGTAACCATAGAACAGTAACTCCCGATCCGACTTCTTAGCATGTTGCCAGTAATTAAGTTGCACGTCGATATCGATGCAAGCCACCTGACAACCGACACATCCGCTCTTTTCCCCCACTTTGGGATCGATCGTCCGACACATCGATTGCGTCAGTTTTGCCGAATCTAGATGAGCGTCAGTACTAACTAAGCCGCGAGTTCCCGTGAAAAATACCTGAACGGGAGCCATCGGACAGAACTACTGACACCAGGACTTCCCTTTAAACAGATAGCCGACGATGACCGCTGCGGCAACTGTCACCAGTAGAAAGGTTCCCATTCCCACACCGCTACCGTTGGCAAACAGCAAGCGAATATTCAGACCTAGATAAAAGAGGAACAATTGCAGATATAGATAGTTGCGCCCCAACCAGGAATCTTTCGTCACCGCTGCTAGTTCGTACTTGACACTGCCACTAATCGGATTGACTTTCTTCACTTTGCGTCCGCGACCCAACGAGCGAGGAATCTGGGAGAAAAAAGATAATGGGCAAATCCGCCGCCAAGTGTCATGTCCGCTCACTGTCAGGATGATGATACTCAGCGGTACCACGATCCCCCAGAAAATGCGTGGAGCGAGAACGTAGGAGACTTGCTGCAAGCACTCGCCCTGAACCAGTACGCAGACGCTCGGATCGATGTGGAATGGACTATCTAAATTGTCTGGATGAGTCAGCCACAGTGAAACTGGATCGTAAAAGCTCAAGAGAATTAGCAACGACCAACTTATTGCTAAAACTTTGCGAATGCGATCGATCTGTTGTTCTGAAAATTTATTAAGCATTGACTGTAAATTAATTTAAGGTTATTTGGCAAACTAAATTTTTAGTATTCTTGTTCTGTGCAGCCGCTTTTTTGACGCAAGCCCGTACCGAGCGGTTGCCTGACTTAAAAGTTTGATAGAGTAACTTGCCGTCAGGGGTTGCCAACCATTCTAGAATTTCCCCATCCCCAACTCTGGCTTGTCTTAATTGGTTGGGGAATAGTACGAAGAAGGCAACTAAGGTACCTAGTGTTAGTCCGACAGAGACTCCGATTGCGCCAAAACCCCATTGATGTAACCGACTCGCTCCCGATTGCCCGATTAACCGTTTAGTCGCGGTGTCGATAATTTTGGCAGCTTCGGCAGATCGCGCTTGTCCTCGATCTTGCTGCTGATAGAGGATTTTAGTCATTGCTTCATCTCTTGAATCCTGCTGTGATTTGATATCGGCGATAGTGCTTTCGAGCAGCTTGGGCATGGCAACGGCAATACTATTAAGCGATTCGGCAATTCTGGCAGCGTGGGCGTAAGTACCTGCAATTTCTAGAGCTTCATCATCTAGTCCCATTCCTCGCTGCCCCGCTAGTCCCTGCAATACATTTGTAAACTCATCTGGCTTGACTTGCTTCTTCAACTTCTCAATCGCTTGCGGCTCATCGTTATTTTCGGCTCGGTTGATATTTACCATTTTTTGACTTGAATAACTTGCGGTGTTGTATTCACTAGATCGCTAATTTTCTCAAACTGCTGGGGCTTAATATCGGGTTTGTTATCATAAAATTTATAGTAAGCTGCTAACTCTTGAATCTCTCCATATACTGATGCTTCAATTGCCCCAATTGTCGCTAGATTCGGAGGATTATAAGCTTCCTTAATGTAAACATTTGCCTCGGTTGGACTTAGCTTTTTGACTGAAAGAATTTTAAGACTACCAGTTCTCACCTTATCTTTTGCCTCTTTCATCAAAGGAGCCTTAACATTTTCAGGGAAAAACATTGGTGTGGTAGTTGAAACAGGAGTGAATTTAGCTGTTGATAATGGTTGCTTGAGCGGTGGTACCAATCCTTTGGATTTAATTACTAACTGAGCATCTAAACTAGTAATTGTCATACTGTTATATACAATTTTCTTTCGCGGCTTGAATGCCATTCGCTGCTGAAGGTTCGGTTCGGCATAAATAAAGCCAATTTCAGTGGGCTTATCCCAGGTTGCTACTGTAGTTATCCGATCTGCATATTTACCTGTTTCTGAGCAGTATCTATCGCATAAAATATATTTTGTTTCATATATATCACCTGGAGCGGTCGCAGGTATCGAGCTTTTCCGCTTCATGATTTCGATTGGATCTTGCTCGATAATATCTGCTGGCGAATTAGCTGTTTGTGCTTGAGCTAGAGGTTTTGTAGGGTTGCCAGTTTGAGTAGTTCTACAGCTACTAATTCCGAATAGCAATAATACTAATGACATTACCTTTAGATAAGTTTTAAAGTAACCACAATGTTTACAGTGCATCTTAATTAATTACTATTGGTGGCAGTTGAAGCATAAATATCGAGCTGGCGGTCTGGTAAAAATTTACGTTTGCCGGAACTAGCTGGATCGGCTTTATCGATGAGCATATTGCGAATCTCGTGAATTTTCTTTTTGTCACGTTTGTACATTGAATTAAATGCTAACGTCGTCTTAATGAGGTCGTCAATCGTTACCGTTAAAGTCTGGCGTTCGCGGTGAACTCTAGCAATCGTGTCTTGAGCGACTTGCTGAATTTCTGCGCCAATAAATTCAATGGAGCTATCGGCAAGATTCTGCCAATCTTGGGGAGAGAATACCGGATCTTCTGAGTTAGCAAACCGTTTGTCATAGCGTTTGAGAAATAGTCTAAATAGCTCTACTCGTTGCCCTTCATCGGGTGAATCGATAAAGAACGTCCGATCGAATCTTCCAGAACGCGTCATTTCAATTGGCACTTCAGCCATCCGGTTTAATGTCCCGATGACGAATACTTTGGCGAGTTTATCGTTGAGCCAAGTCAAGAATGTTGCTAGAATCCGTCGATCGATTCCTTGCCCGAATAACTTTTCGATCTCATCGACAAACAGGATGCAGGGGGCACAGCTTTCGATGGTAGTTAGTAGTTTGGGTAGAGCCAAACCACCACCTTCGATAACATAATCGATACTGAGCGCAAACATTGGATAGCCCAAAATGGCAGAGATCGCACGAGCTGAAAATGTCTTTCCCGTTCCTGGCACTCCCGCCAGCATCACGCCTCTGGGATAGGGCAGTCCGATGGCTTCGGCGGCTGAACTGAGCCTGTATTTTAGATCCTCTATCCACCGTACCAACAAGTCTAAGCCGCCAATTTCCATGTGTTGAGGTGGCGGCTCGTACCGAATCCCTTTAAGTGTCAGCCGCTTGGAGCGAAATTGTTCGACTTGAGTGTGATAGTCGCGGTAGGGATCGAGTTTCCGCAAGCATCCTTCTAAATCTGCATGAGATAGACCCATTGCTAATCGAACTAAGCGATCGTCTGAAGTTCGCGCGTATTTATTCACTAATTCGTAAATTTCGCCTTCAGTAGGCAACTCGACGATTCGTTCAGAGACTAGAAAGCCCAGAGCTGCGGGAATAGGAGTCAGATCGGTTTGCAGGATGTATATGCTTGTGGGTCGATCGAATTCCTTAAAATAGATCGATCGAAACCTATCGTAAATAATTTGTTGCTCCATCCGATCCAGACAAGCTAGGGCAGTAAGGTAATCTGCCCAAATCTGGGTACCACCATTTGCCGATACCCAATCTAGAGGTTGAGCCAGTCTGTCTAGATCGCTCAGTGGTTCTAGACTTTGAGCGACCGTCCAAGTTGGCGACTCGTCAATTCCCAACCGAAGGGGTATGGCAGCCGCATCAATTGGATCGCAGCGGAGGACGATAATTTCAATTTGATGCGTTTCAAATGCCAACACCTTTGCTTTGACCCCGTTGTTGTTGTTGTTCTGGTTTGCTCTGTTTCTGTTGTGCGGCGATTTGGGCTTGCTCGGCAGCAAATGTATTGGCAGCTTCTAGGTTGTCTCGATCTGCGGGTGCCAACTCGACCACATCGGACTCAAAGGTTTTGAAGAATCCATTAGTCATTTTGAGATCGGGATTATTACTGACGGCTTTACCGTGTTGCGATAGTTGGAATTTGTAGCGATCGAAGTTTGCCTGGGCTTCGATGCTTTCTGGTTTGGCTTTGCCTTCAGGGGATTTGGTGTAGAAGTTTTTGAGATTTATCAACTCTTTGAGACTGACTCCAGGTTTAGAACCATTCGACGATCGTTCTGCTGCTGGAGCTTTAACCGCTGCTGGGGAGGACTGTCCAGCCATAGATGGCACTGAATCGGGACTGTTGTTCACCACTGGTGTCGGGGCGACAATCGGGGCTTTGCCTGGAACTTCATTCGCCAGTCCTTGATTCTTCACAAATTGGCTGACAGCGGCATAGCGAGGAGCTGTATATTCTTTGCTTAAAATCACATTCCCTTTATCATCCATCTTGCCGAGGACGACTGGTGCTGGCGCATCCACCTCGTACATCTTAATTTGGACGATGCCGTCGCTCTCTCGCCCTGGAATTGGTTCTGCCTTGATAATCGAACCATTGTCGAGTTTGGCTTCCCCATCGCGGTCGAGGCTGCCTTTAAGTCCTTGTAAAGCCTCGACCTTCTGCTTGTTGGTTTGAGCATCTGGTATTTCTGGTGAAGATCGCGCCATTGACGATCCCTTTGTCATCCGTTCAAACTGACGATCTGGAGGTTCGATGCCTGTCGCCCGTGTGACTTCCAGTTCATCTCTAATTACTTGCTCGTTGCGAACGACCGATGTTGCCCGTTGTTGCAAGTCATTAATCGAGTTGACAACTGGCATATTTCGGTTAGCTTTGAACCGTCTGTCGCGATCGTTTGCCGAATAAATAACATTCCCTTTGTCATCTGTCTCGAATAATGTTGTGCCACCCGACTTAATCAGCAGGTTCTCACCGTTGTTAATTCTCGACCCCTCAGAGCTGGAAATTAGATCGATAATGGCTTGTGCCTCAACTCCGGTAATTCCTGGTTTGAATGAAGCTTTAGTCTTTAGGAAATCGCTAAATTTATAAAGTGTTTCGCCAGATGATTTCGATGGTGAAAACTCTTCTTCATCTCTAGTCGAATTTGTTAATTCCTCCTCAACAAGCGGTGTGGTTAATTCTGGTTCATCTTCCCGATTGCGATTCGGCTCAGATTCCGATTCGAGCGTTGTTGTTTTACGGATTGCATCAAGCTCTGCATACTCTAATTCGGGCTTGGGCTTTGGCGATTCTTTGCTAACATCAGTCGCGAGATTGTCTGGCTCTGAATTCTTACCATTTGACTTGTGAGTTACCTTGATTTTTGGCTTGCGACGTTCATAGGCATTATTAGCTAATGTCACTATAAAATTAACAGTACTTCTAGTCGTGTTCTTCAGTTGTTCATCGCCAATACTCGAAGTCTCTCTGAGATTTCTAATTAATTCGTCTAAACTTATTTGACCGGACATATTAAGCTTGCCTCTCTAGTTGGATTAAAATCTATACACACATTGCCATAATTGAATCAACCGTCATCATCAATGAAATGTTTTCGATCAGTATCCGCCCCGTTTGTGTAGAGCGCATATATGCTAATTTACTGTCTACAGCGATCGCTCGATAGGTAATTGGTAACTCAATATCTTCTTCGCGTTCTAGAACAATTGCGCCATTTTGAATCAGGACGAGTGTTTGAAAATCGTTAATAACTGCAATCTCTGGTTGTAACATATTTG
The DNA here is from genome assembly GCA_038247275.1 of Chroococcales cyanobacterium. Classification (GTDB taxonomy): domain Bacteria; phylum Cyanobacteriota; class Cyanobacteriia; order Cyanobacteriales; family Chamaesiphonaceae; genus Chamaesiphon. Next base: position 18,297 of record JBBRVB010000012.1, on the reverse strand, counting down.
CTTTCCCAATAATTAGGTTGTTAAACATTCAATTTGTATGGAGATTCTGCCATATCTTCAGTAATTTCCTCTTGAGAATTTAACGGTAAGATATCGTTTAATATTTCATAATATTCCCGCATTAGTTGGGCGTAATCTTGCTGCTGTTCTGGTTTGCAACGTTTGGCAACATCGCATAATACTCGGTACTTCCGCTGACAATCCGCCCTGAATTTACCGTTGAGTTTTTTGTTGAACTTAAAGCTATGTTTATAGGGCAAACCTACTTCATCGTTATTTCCAATTGCGGGAGCTTGAATGACACAAGTGCCTTTGGGGAAGTTCATGGGTTCGTGTGGCTCTAGCAAGGACACTTGATGGAGTTGAGTACCTGTCGTCCGACTAGTACCGCTACCCTTGCCTGAGTTGGTAGATTTAGAAACAGTGGGTAGTTCGATCTCTTGTTTGCCGAGTAAATCCGAGAGAACTTTGGCTGTGTCTGGATTACCAGGGTTACACCAGATTTTTGTCGCACAACTGGCAAGAAAACCCTCAGCTCTGGCTTTGCCATATTTTTCCAGTTGACCTAAATACTGAATCCCGATGATGAGGCTGCATCCAGATGAGCGATAGCGGTTGAGCCAATCGAGAACCACTGGCATGTTTAAGGTGTCAAACTCATCAAGAATTATTACCAGGGGACGATCTCGGTGATATTTGAGGTTGTAGCTGACAATCTGCTCTAAAGCTGTCGCAATCAGCGGTAACGTCGATTGTTCGTTGGCTTGGTTGACTCCGAATACAATCATTTGCTTGCCATCTACCTTGAGCGGCTCCGATTCATCGAAGCGGGGAAAAGTACTCGTACCGCAGAAATTATCAAGGAAATTCGGGAGAATCATCGGCGAGAGGAACTTTGCTGCTGTCGCTAGTAACCCACCCTCGGTATTGTTTTTCTCGCCCTCGCCACTACTGCTTGTCAAGATCGAAAATGCGCTGTAACACCACGGCGGGATCTTATCGCGATGTAGTTCTAGCCGTTTGGAGAGGTTAGGTAGGGAAAGAATTTGACTCGCCATCAAGATATTGGCATAGCTGGGCACGTTGAGGTATTCAGCGATCCATCTTGCCATCAAGAACGCGCCTTCGAGGATCGTTTTCCCGCCAGGATCGAAGAAGCCATCGGTTTTGGCATCCTTACTGGTATTATTCCTAACCAGACAAGCAATTACTTCTCTGACTCCCGCCAGATCCGCATAATTCTTAACTAGATCGAAGATATTAAATGTCCCCGACAATACGCTTCCAGGCGCGAGAGTACGGACTTGATAGCCATAATCGATCGCAATCGGCATTAACGATTCTGCCAACCCATTATTGTCGAACTTATAATCGAATAGCACGATCGAACATGCTTCTAGAATGGCTGAAATGGCAGCAGGTTCGATGAAGTTAAGCGTCTTGCCCCACCCTGCTCCACCAATAACCAGCGTCCCACAATTGATTTGGGAGAAAAACAAGATGTTTTTGGCTTTGTGTGGCGACTGCCATTGTTGGGGCGACATCCCAATTGGTTCTTGGATGTAATAGGTGGCATCGTTGAATCGAGAGTTTTTCCCAACACAAGCCAAACCTGCCGCCTTAGCATTCTTGAGGTCGTCAGCATTTGCCCACCGCGCTCTAGCAGTCTTACCTTTTTTTGATATTCTGCTTGTGAGTAAAGTCATGATGACAATGCCAATTAAGGTCAAACCAATTATCGCCAGTTGTGGATTAGCTTTGACCTTAGTGACAACGTAGTTTAGTGGTTTGACATCGATAGAAAATGTATTTTTCAATAGCTTTGCTCACAAATTTCAAAGTTACGATCTTCACCATTCTGTCGTTGAATAACTGTGAAGCAGTGGAATTTAGGGGATGATGCGAACATCTCTTTGCCCACGCCAATGTCTTCTAATTGCAAGGGGATCGACATTCCTTCTATTGGTTTGACAATGTACAAGCAGCCTAGCTTACCGCAGGTTTCGGGGGTAATGATTCTAAAAACTGTATATTGGCGATCTTGAGATTTAAACTGGCTAACATTAAGTCTGCTACGAATGTATGCCAATGTGACCTTTTCATCTAGCTTCACATTAGAGCTGATAACTTCGTCGATCTGTGCGGTGGTGAGTGCTGGAATTTTATCTGGAGATTTGAATACTTCAGCTTTAGATTGAAAAATCAGCTTAATGGCTAAAGATCCAATCGTGACTAGTAATAAAACTCCGATTACCATTGCTAGAAACTTCCAGTTTCGATCCTTTTTTTGTCCTGCTACTAGATCGCTATTGGTCGATCTGTTATTTACTACTTCACTCTTTGACGACTTACCTTTAGGTGTATCTTCAGGCAGAGGATCACTCTTAGATGGCTTACCTTTGGGTGTATCTTCAGGTTGCAAATCGACCTTGCTGCTTTTGGCTACTACGATGTCGCCAGCGGGTAACTTAAACTTGGGTTCGTTGTTTGGTACCGAGCTACTGTCATCACTAGAAGGTGGGTGAGTGTCTGGTGACTCGCGCGGCACTGATTCGACATGCGATCGCTCGGCTGGCGTTGATTCCATATCAAGTTAGGTTGGAAATATTGGACAGTGGACTATAGGATGCCAAAGTGTGAGTGCCGAAAAGCTTTTGGTATGCTACCGATGTTTCTGTTGGAGCTGAAGCTACTGCGGTGGTCGCAGCTACCCCGTTGGGTGCCGACGTACTACTACTACTCTGTCTGGTCGGAATAATCGTCGGCAAGGACGGTACTGCTGGAGTCGTGCTGGTTGCCGCAGCGATATTCGGCATATCCACCTGCATTGGAAACAGCGTCAACTTATTCTTTTCGTTAACTTGAGGCATGGGTAACGCGATCGGCCCGATAAATTTCGAGCTACAATTCCACTCGGTACCGATCGTCGCGCAAAAAGCCAGATACAGTTTTTGTGCGACGCTACCAGCTTTGGCATTCGGCTGTTCCAAGACGATCTTAAAATAGTCGGCATCGAAGGCGGGAGCGACCCCAGGCGGCTCTTTTAAATTCCATAGCGTTCTGCCAACCGACCCAATTCCCCCGTCGATCCAAGCCGTTTTCCCTGGTTGATGAACTTGAATTGCCAGATTGCGGTTGAGCGGATTCGAGCTGCCTGGGACGATGTTCTGCAATACGGTGTAGTCGCATTTTGTTTCTTTACAAGTAGAGTTGCGGACTCGATTGCTGCCGGAAATTGAGTTGATACCGCGAATTTTCTTGCCACCTTGCCCTGGAATTTGAGTTTCGAGATGATCGACTCTCATCAAATTAGCACTGGTAAGATTAGCCGATGGTGGTAGGAGGATTTTATCGAAGGAGACATCCGCCGCCAGGGGAAAACTAGTGGTTGGTAAACCCTGAATATCGAGTTTGCTAGCAAAGCTACCATAAGATATATTTTGTAGTCCGGTTTGAGCAATCGGCACGGCGGCACGGACATCAGCAGGAATTGGATTGCTGCCACAAGCGGATGCCGCAATATTGCCGAAAGTGGGTGCCATACCCGCCCCACAACCACCCCAGGAACCAACCTGCTCGGCAGAGATCGCCACATTTGCCAGTTGGGGAAATGCCGTTACCAGTTGCTTGACAGGAACGTTATCTAAAAACTTAAAGTTAGTTAAAGCCCCCTGAACGGCAGTTTGGACATCGGTACTGTTGGCGTAAATTTTTTGTGCCAATGTCACCATCGATTCGTTCTGAACGCTCCCTACCCCAGCAAAAGCCCCGATGGGTAGCTGCGACCACGAGCTACCTTTAGGGAGAACGGCAGTAGTCGGCTGAGTTTGAGTGCTGGACGGGTCTCCCGCCCATCTCGCTGTCGGTGGAAATTGAATCTGAAGGTCTTGCGTCGTTGGGGCGATATTCTTGAGTGTCATCCCTCGGAGGGAATTAGTAATCATCGCTATCGTTTTATCGCTCTCTGCTTGCGAGATTGCTTTCGGCGCACTTTGGGAGTGAACGACTTTTGTTGCCGCTCCAATCCACAATAATCCTAGCGTGAGAATTTTAACTGTCTTCATCTTGCTTTTCCTGCCTCTTTAAATAGTGAATAAGTTGGTAAAATATTATTTTTGACAAAACTAAAAGTTGCGGTTGTTGACTGGTACAGTTCGTAAAAAGCGATTGTTAAAATTACGGCGAGGACTAAATACAGTGTTAGCTTGAGGGTTCGCCACCCGATCGGTAAAAAAACTCGTCTCATGTTCTAATTGAGGTATTTTGCTAACTTTAATAGTGATGGTGTACGGATGTAGCTGGTTGCGCCTGTCTTTGGTGATGACTCGGATCGTTCCTCTGTAACCAATTTTTGCTGCCGCACGAGAACTAATCAAAAGCATGGATGAGTTATTACACGCCGTTTTACTGCAACCATTGGCATTGAATAGGATACTCTTGGTTAATACCTCTGGATTATCAATCATGATTGACTTGATTCGTCGATCTGTGCGCGACCAATTAAATAGATGTCCGGTGCCTTGAGTAATATTTATCTCGATATTTCTATTCTCAGAATTGAGATCTTTAGGATTAGCAGGAGCCGTAATGAGTATTGAAATGCAACCAGCTAACCCTATACAAAGAGATCTCAAATGGTGGATTTCGATCTGTTTTAGCATTACTTAAAACCTCGCTCTGATGAGCGATAGATTACTACCGATTTGTTGAAGGTAGAGGTGTCGCTGTGGGGGTGCTGACGGGTGAGATTTCCGGTTGAATATTCCCTGTGTTGTCCACTTGAATGGGGATGAGTTCAAACTGGAGATTTTCAGTAACGGTAAATTGAGTTACTGCTGGGGCTGAAGGTTGCGGTAGCGTCGATTGTGGTTGAATATTGACGATGTTGTTGGGTTTAGTTGGTGCGATTGGGGTTGGTGGATTTACTGCCTGAGTTGGTTGTGGCGTAACTGCTGGTTGAGTGGTTGCCGCTGGAAGTTGTGGGGGGATAAATGTCGATTGAGTCGCTGTGAATTGGATTGATGGTGAGTTTGTCACCAACGGGCTTACTGCTGTTGGTTCACTTGTAGTTATCGGTTCTTGAACTGGTTGTTGAGGAAGGAATGTTGGTTGGTTAGTAACAGCCGGATCGATAGTTGTAGATTGTGTCCGTGTTGCAGATAATGGGGCTGCGACAATTGGTTGAGATGTCGCAGCCGTTGGAGTTTGCACGGGTTGAGTTGTTGTCGCGACAGGCTGTGGAGTGACGATCGTCGATTGAGTAACTACAGGACTGCTAGTTTGAGTGGGGGCGATAGCTAGTTTAACCCTCACCAAGTTGGGCTTAGTTGGTGCAATTGGGGAGGGTGCATTTACCTCCCCAATTGCTTGAGTAGTTGGTACGGTCGGTAATTGAGTATTTGCTGTTGTAGGTGGCGACGGTGCGACAACAGGCTGAATCGTCGTAGTGACGGGTGCTGGTGTGGCGGTAGCCGCTGGAACATTCACCGCACTAATCGGTCTAGTCGGAATCATTGTCGGCGGTCGATTGACATCTTCATCATTAAGGGACTGACCCTGTTCCGGCGTTCCTAATGCTGCGGTTGCCTCCAGTGCGACCGGAATTTGGATCGCCACCGCCGCTGCGACAAATACTCGGACTGGACTTTGCACCGGAATTTCATTGAGTCTGCTCGACTGTTGCAGTTCTTGAGCTAGTGCATTTGCTCTAGATTCCTTAGCTTTGGCTAACGGGCTAAATGCCCCATTAAGTAAAGCTCCAGGAATATTGACGTTCCCACTATTGGTTTGGACGACTGAAGTACCCAGCCCCGAAGTGTTAACGACAGATGTATTGCCCGACTCGCTGAATGCCTTTCCTAATGCACCAGCCGCCCCCCAAACCGCAGCGGTGTTATCGGCTCCATTTAATTCACCATCGCGTAACGATCGTTGATTGGCAACCAGAGCAGTGCTATTACTTGCTGTGAGGGCGAAAGCTCCGACGGGTACTTTCAGTTCGGTACCGTCGATAAAAACGCCTTTAGAAGTTGCTGTGACAGCACCGTTATCGTTGACTGTTGCCCCAAACTGAACGACCGTCCCTGCTGGTAAATTAAATCCTTGGGCGAGTTGGATCGGTTGGTCGAGTTGGACGGATAATGGTGTTTCAGTGTTGTTAATAGCACTATTGCGGGAACTTAGCGAAGTGTATGGAGTAATCGTCCGTGCTGCCACATTTACCCCGACAGGCAATGTTAATGTTGGCGATAAGTTGCTATTTGCTAGAGCCAGCGGCTCGGTATCGGGCTTGTCGGTATCTCCACCAAACATACCCAGTGCAGATGCCTGTTCGACGCTCAGTGGCGGTGGTAGGACGACTGCTCTAGGCGGCTGCGCTGGAACGACTGCGGCGACTTGAATTGGTACGGGGCGAGGTTGAGGAACAACTGGTGCGGGTATTGGTTTGGCGATCGATCGTGCTACAGCAGTCGGTATGGGTCGGGCGATGGATGCAGGAGTAGCGGCAACAACTGTCGGCGGCTGGACTGCAATCTTCTTCGGCTGTGGTGCTGGAGCTTTGGCGACAGGTTTAGGCTGAGGCTTTGCTGCTATAACTTTTGGTGGTGTAGCTGGTGCTGTCGCGACAGGTGTGGGTTGGGGCTTTGCTACAACAGTCTTTGGTGGCGTTGCGGCTGTTGCTGCTGGGGCTGACTGCGGTGCCTGAGCTACTGTTTGGGCTTCCGGCTTTGATTGAATGTCGAGTGCGCTCTGAGTTTTGAGATTGTCGAGTTCGCGATCTGCAAGCGTTGAAGTGCTGCTCTCTACTTCTGGAGCCGTTTGTGTCTTTGTGGTTTGAGGCGCACCGCCAAGCCCAAATAATATGGTTAAAGGTATACCGACTACCCCAAGCCCGATCGCTCCAGCCACAGCATATTGGAGCAACGGATTTTTACTGGTAGGCTGAGAGTCTGTCATCCCATCGAGATCTTCATAGCTTTGGGATGGGCGAACACTGTCATCGTCAACTTGAATGTGTGTCGTTGGGGACAAGATGGGCATACCCATTTGGTTGCCGATTTCTTGAAGTCTTCTTTCGCTCTCGTTATGTACGTTATTGTCGCTCATGGTTTATCTGGGGGTAGTGGGTGGAGAAATTGGTGGTGGAGAATTCGCTGCTGGACGGGTCTCCCGCCCATCTCGATTGGGGGTTGTAAATCCAGATGGGGTCGTAACTGCTGCGGGAGTGGGCACTGGATTCTTTTCGTTAACAGTCGATGTATTGGGATTGGGAGCAGATCCATTGGGGACGGTGAAATTACGTGCTAGCGGCATCATGCTAGTCGTTTCCAAGCCTTGACTTCTAATTCTGGCTACCGCCATCGCCAGCCCTTTGTCTTTGTATAAAAGGGAAGCTTCTGAAAGCGTTAGGGGTGGTACGGCGCGAATGGTGAGCCGTCGATTGATCGGGATACTACTGCCCACTTTCATATCCTTGCTATAAAACATACTGCCGACGACATCTACAGTCCAAGTCCCAGGCGATACCAGTACTGGCTTAGAAATATTGGCAGGGATGTAGATTGTTTCTTGTGCGCCATTGTTGGTCATCTTTGCCATAATCGTCGCGAGTTTGACCCGAAACGGTTCGGCAAACGTTGTCGATAACCCAAACGTATAGCGGTAAGATGTAGTGGAAATCCGACCCTGCCCGACGGCGATGCCTGGATCTGGGGGGTTGCCTTCAACAGGTAGGGTATTGCGCCAAGTGAAGATGCCAATCATTTGCGATCGGGCAAAATCCGCAATCAGAGCAGGAGATCGCTCGTTCCCTGCCATATATTCCAGGGATTCAATCTCGCCGTTGCCACGAGTGACAAATGGGGTCATCGGTTTAGTTGCGGCTGCAAATTGCATGGCTAGGACGACGATTAACAGCAGTCCGTTAATACCCAAACCACAGAGTGTTGCCATTCTCCAACCGCTAATAGTTAACGCATCCTTGGCACGGCGCATCCGATCCGATTGTTCGTAATCTGAGCCAACCCCCGTAACCGCATCGATATCGATAACTTCTAAGTCATCATCTTCTGTAGAAATAACTGGTGCTTTTCTTTTGCTATTAAGGATTGTCATAAAGCTATTTGCAAGTAATTGTAACTATCTATAAAAATCGACCGACAGGGGTAAGCTTTAACGCGACTCCAGCAACTTGCGGTATTAGTTTAACTGCCTCACCAGCCAAATTCAGACTAGCGTTGAAAATGGCAATTCCGCCACCTCTTGCCATTAGCCCTGCAATTGCTGGAGCAAAGATGCAAATAGCAATATCAATAAAATATACCGAAATATTTGCACCCATCTTAGCGTTGAGATATTCAAATGTCTTGGTAAGTATTGTCAAGTTAAACTGAAAGATGCCGACTGCCCAAAAGCTTGAAAACCAAACCATTAATGGTGAGATATTAAACACGCTCAGACATAAAGGAATTGGTAGGGCGAGGATTGCCATGAAAATTGCCACCTGAGCTAGATTGCTAATCGCCATCCGCCAGCCTCCAAAAATTCCTTTAAGCGAAGCATCAATTAGATTGGTTAATTGACCGCCAATCCCTCTAAATATATCTGAGGTCGCTTCGCCAAAATTGCCCGAAAATAAGTTGTTAACTGCCTTGCCCATGTTGTCTAAAGTCGTGGGATTTTTGATTCTACCGGAATCCGTGTCGGCTTTAATTTGAGCGGATAATTCATTTTGGCAAGTAGTAAAAGCAGGATTTGGGCTACCATTAGCGATCGTCGGCGCAATTTTTAGGCATTGTTTGGTTTTTGCCTCAATTCCATTTAATGCCGCCGTTTCCCCAATGAGGTCTTTCTTTAAACTTTCCAAATTACTAACTGCTTCAATTCCTTCATCGATTGATGTATTAATCGAGCTAATTGCTGCCCAATTAAACAGAGCAAAATCTCTGGCTAATGCGCCTCTGTCAACAATAAAAGCAACTAAGACCGCCGCCCAAAACAACTTACTTGCATTAACGGGAAACTGTTCGAGTTCGCTAAAGCTCGGAACGAGGAAATATAGTTGAAAGGCAATCCCCAGGACAGCAAAGATCGTACAAGGTGCCATAATTGCTCCAAATAGAGCGTTAGAATCACTAAGCCAATCTGTAACTAGGCTATCCGCAACTGGAGGTTCCGCAGCTAAAAATAATGTTAAAGAAATATCCATATTCTCAAACCTCTTTTGAAGATTGAACTGTACGTTAAAATTCACTCGAACATCGATCTTTAATTGGTGCTGTTGTTGTAAACATTCATTGCTTGTCGGATCGTCAAGTCTCGATCGCGGCTGTCATCTAATGCCTGTCGTGCTGCTTGGATCTGAGCTTCATTGAGGGTTTGCAATTGCTCTGCTTGACCATTACTATGAGCGAGTAAGGTATTAATGCCCTGCCCCATCGTTGCCTGAAGGTTGCCAATTTGAGTTACGCCCATCAACGTACTTTCTGGTGCGACGACGCTACCATAGATACTGCTAGACTGTTGAATCTGCTGGGCATCTTGGATCATTGTCTCTTTGACAACTTTGCCTTGACCCGCGATTACTGCTTCGTTAATGATGCCTCTGGCTTCCCGATCTGCTGTGGTTGCAGAATTACGACCATTTTGAGAAATAGCTTGCACCAATTTACTAAATTCTGCTGTGGCACTCACGGGAGTGAAATTGGTTTTGGTATCGATCAAATTGGTGGCAGTAATGGCAATCCCTTGTGTTTTGGGATCTAAATTAAAGACATTGCTGCCTAAAATTGCTGTCATTAGCGTGTTTGCAGTAAACGGTGACGGAGCGTTAGCCTGACCCAAGAGCAATCCCCACGCACTGCTGGGATTGTTCACAATTCCTGAAATTGTATTTAGAGTGCCGAGCGCGTTGGTAATTGCTGGGTCTAACGTTGTTGGTACTGTCACGCCTGTGGTGGGGGTCATCGGATCGAATGTTGGATTAATGGGGACAGTGACATCGCTGCCTGTGGTAAACACGCTACTGGCATCGGTTGTCCCGCCTAGAGTTGCGGCTAAAGCTGGACTAGTGCAAAGTGCAACTAGTGACGTTGCCGCGAGAATCATTAACTTGTACATATTTAATATCTCCGATCTAAGTTTTTGCTAACGATATTTGCTGTTGTCGCTCTTGACGTGCCAGCCGCTCGTCAACGTTGTTGGCTGTCAGTGCGACTAAACTTGGCGGTAAATAAGCTGTGACGGCGGTAAATCTGTCGTTGAATTTAATCAGCCACCGTGAGGAATTAGTCGTCGGATCTGGCGCAAAGTCAATCCCTGCATTGAGTACGGCAAGTTCGTAAGGTAAATGTATATACTTTTGGTAAGCATCGATACTATCGCTCCCGATTCTGCCGATAAACTGGTAGGTCAATGCGTCCATGATTTGGTCGCCATTGGCTGAATTAGCGATCGATCCTGGCTCTTGAGAAGCAATCATCACCCGCATTCCGGCTTTTAAACCATTCACCATCGTGGCGGCAATTGCATCCCCAATCGCCCGAATCGGAATCGTCCGTGCCGCTTCATCTACAAATAGGAAAGATCCTCTAGGACTAGCCGAAGCTGCAATCGCCCGACGCATAGCAACTAAATAAATTAAGCTGCCAAAGACTGCTGCCTCATCATTTCCCGTCACCCCCCGCATGGCGATTGCCAATAGCGGTACCTTGTCGATTTCCACAGTTGAAGGTGAATTCAGCACTTGAGCATGTTGTCCCGATGTCCACTTGCGAAGTTGGTTGCGGATGAAACCCATCGTTTCTAAATCCTCCAACGTGGCATCGGTTAAGCCAATCAGTGAGACTTCACAAAATTGAACGTAATCTTCCAGGATTGGGTGTTGCTTCCACGCTTGGGAGCTGCTGCCGCCTTCTCTAGCGCGAATGTAGCGCAGTTTAATCGAATTGTTATCGAGAAAGTGCTGAAGGATAACGGGCAAGAATCCCTCGACTCGCTTGGTGTGTGGGCTACTGTCTTGGATATCCCCCAGTACCATTGCCTTAATGACTCGCAACAGGTGGATTTGCGACTCTTGTTTTAAGTCGTCGCGCTGCCCCTGTGTCGCTGTCGCTGGTAAGTTGGCGAGTTCAAACGGGTTGATACTGTCTCTAAGAATGTCGATGTAGCCACCTCCCATGTTGATGACAAAATCCTTGAAGGATGAAGCTTCACCCGATGGCGGTTGATCTACAATCGTCGTCTTGACCCCTTCAACCAAAGCACGGTAAGCTAACCAAGCTGCCAGTAAGGTTTTACCAGAGCGGGTCTTGCCCCAGAGAGCAATATGACCTTGATTTTTGGGATCGAAAGCGTCGAAATAGATCGGAGTTGCCCCTTTGTTGGCGATAAACTCAACCCCTTTGCGGTGGGGCGATTGCGGTAGTAATAGTGGCATATAGGATGCCAGTACGAACGCCGTCGTTCGATCGCGTCTGTCGCGAGTATCCACTAGTAACGTTTTCCCATAGTAGGGTAACGATTGCAGCCAGATCGCATCGCAAGTATCGGTATCTGCTAACATCCTAGCTGGAGCGCGAAAGCTCTGCCGAAATGCGTCCATTACCTCTCGCAGCTCTTTTAAAGTGTCGCGGTGAAAATAGACGGTTAAGCCAAAATCCAAGATTGGGTCGCCAGCAGTAATATCCCGCTGGCTGGCTACTGCTTCTTCAAGGTGCATCTCTGCACGAACGTCGATTTTGCCCTTGGTTTTTGCCGCATTAATTTGTTGAGCGGCTTGTTGGATCAGGTCTTGGTTGTTAATATTAACTGCCATCCGATCGACAATTGACATTTCCAGTACGACCCGAACGTCATAGCAAAGCTGCTTCGACAAGATATCCCACATGTACTGAAGCTGAACTAAATCTAGCGTTCTTCGTCCCGCCGCATCAAATGAGTTGGGTTGGGTCTTCAAATACATGCAGCCGACGTATTTACCATCGACTTTGACATACTCGCGACCCGTCGATGGAATGCTAGTCAATTCCTCATGAATGAGGGCTGTAGGGTGAAGGCGACTATTGGCGACTTCACTAATCTCATTACGAGTCAGATCGCAGGTAATCAAATGCGGAATGGCTGGAGATTGGCTCTGGCGACCCGCTTGAATCTCGGCGATTCTAATTCGGCGATCGTTAAAGCGATTGGATTCAGCACGGCAAAATTGCCATACCCCTTCGGCATCCAGTGGCGTAAATGCCATCTGCAACCGTTCGCGAATCAACGTCGTCCAATACAGGTAGCCAGATTGATAGCCTTTGAGTAGAAATCTGTCGAGATCTTCTTCGGCAATGAGTTTGTCGGCTCCAGAGATTTTCCCCAAGAATTTAGGAAACATCGATGAGAAAAACTCGATCGCACTCTCCAATCCATCTTTTTCCAGGTGTTCGCTTTTCGCCGTATAAGTTACGGCGATATATAGCTCTTGTTGGCGGCGATGTCCGGCTTGGTGTGCGTCGCGAAGAATTTTAATCTCTTCGACAAGCATCTGGAGCGCATTGTCCGATTGGAATTCAGGACGATCGTAAGTCGAGCGAAAGGTTTGCGCCAAATCTAACTCGCGGTCGATCGGATCGGGAAAACATTGCCAATGCACCCTCAGACTTTCACCTTGCGGTACCTCTCTAATTAATGCCGCAATCCCCGAAACTGCTGACTCTGCTTGAATGGCATCCTGGTAATCGTGGATGCCATTACACTTGAGGATAAATCGCAGCCGATAAGCTGGATTGTCCTTCGTCCCAGTATCGAGCAGTATCGCTCCGATGGATCGTTCTCCAACCTGTTGATACTCGACAAACGATCTCAGATGAGTGTTTGTTTCGAGTAAGTACAGCTTGTGTTTTTTACCATCGATAGTTTTATGCTTAATGAACTTGCGCTGCTGCTTGGCATCTTTAACCTTACTCTTTGACTTTGTTTTTGCCATATTTGAGTACCGGAATATATTCTAAGCCGCCTCTGGTGTAATGTCTCGGCTTGCGGAACCGACTCATTACCATGTCCGTACCATCGCGGAAGATATAAATTGTGGCAATTAGCAGTGAAACTGTCATCGGTACCACCATATTTATCGGTAGAAATTGGGTTGAGACAATTCCAAGAACGATTACCGAAAGGCTTGCGATTGCCAAACCCGAATTGATCCCAAAAAAGCCCGAACGTCGTCTCAGTGCCCGATTGACAACTAAGCGATCTCTTGGTGGTGGATTGCTATTCATCAGTCATCTGCGATCGATCTCTGACAAGGTTAAGGTTAAGCTCCTCCCCCTGCTCCCCCCGCTACCATCGCGTCAGTAATCGCAGATGATGTAAATAGCAATGCCACTAGTACCAGAACATTCAAGATACACTTGCCCGCTCCCGAAAGATCTTCTCTTTCATAGGATTGGTAGCCTGTATATGCTTGCCAAGAGACGATCGCACCTACCAACAAGATAATCGACCAGGGAATTAGATCGAGAAATGCAAGTAGCAGCGGTTGAACTGTTCCTAAAGATGGTACTGCCGTTAAAAATGCCGTAGCTTGAGTTTTAATGTATGTTGTCATATTGGCAAACAGAGCCGCATTTGCAGGTCGATCGAAATCGCCACGCAATAGTAATGCCGTGGTGTTGACGATAACAGCAGCAATAAATATATATCGCTGTTGGAGTAATTTTCTTTTGACAAATGTATTTGAGACAACCATATTTATTTAGTAATTTCCTAATAGATAATTGGTCGATCGATCTAATTTATTGTTTTGCTCCTTGCTAAAATGAACTTGTTTATATGTTAGCGCGTCCAATTAGCGAAAAAATATGCAAATCCGGCTATTTATATGCAAATTCGGCTGAGTTTTTTAATGAAGTCAATCTAGAATGAGTTAAAGTTATAAAGTTGATTATATTATTTGAACTTTGTGATAAATCTCTCCGATCTGTAAAATCAAATTTCTTAGTGCCCAATCTAAAGTTCTAGATTTGACAATCTTCAGAGCGCAACAAACCATGCTAGTCAGTTGTTTGACTAGCATGGTTTTCTACCACCTTTTTAGACGACCGGACAATTTCTTACGATTCTAGTGCGGTCTATATTTATAACGCTCAAAACAAACTCTAAAGCTTGCCTGCACGAGCATCTAATCAAGGCTTACAGCACTTCCGTGAGTCATGAGGTACAGTAGCTTTTAACTTCTGCCTTCTGCCTTCTGCCTTCTGCCTTAAACAGGTGTACCTCATAGCAGCCGGAAGTGCTGTAATACTATATTTGAAAATTACAATCGAACATTCTCCTGTCTATATTTATTTGGAGAAATAGAATTGTATTGGCGAAATGCTCGACAAAAGTTGCTGGAACTAGAAAATCCACTATGCCTAGCGACATCCACTACGGAAAGCTTGGTAGTTACTAGTAATCTCGATGCTTGAGCGAGTCTAAATTTTAGCAAGTAATCACATGGTGAATAGCCAGTGCTAGCTTTAAATAATTCGGAAAAATAACGGCTGCTGAGTCCAACTAAATCGGCTAGCTCAAACAGTCCAAGGTCTTTTTGGAAATTATTGTGAATATAGTCAATTGCTTTCTTTAAACTTTGCTTGCTTAACCCTTCTGACGCATTAATAGTACCTATTCTGCGATTAGAATAGTTTTGAAGCAGATGAAATATTGCAGTCGAACGTATAGACTCTAGGTAGACTTTACTAACCGTATATTTTAATTCCATTTGCATTTTTAGAGACTGCATTAGCCCATAAAGTAGTGGATCTACTCTAGAAAAATGTGGTAGTATTTCCACCAAGCCTGGATCGGCGTAATCAAAGGTGGCACTAGTAATTTCACTGGACTTGAGTAGCAATATTGAAAATGAAATCGGACTGTCCCAAGAAGCTGCTTGAGGTGAGTGAGCTGGATTGACTTGGACTTCACCAACTTTGGCGTTTTCTTCTCTAAATTCGCCAGCAATTCGCCTCTGAGTCAAAGTCGGGCTATGAATAGATGAAATTATCAGCTCCGTGTTTTGATGCTCTGGCATAGAACCAGGTTGCTGGTGATGATATTCAAAATCGATATTATTCCACCCACTTTGAAAGCTTGATAATGTGACACTATCGTGAAAAACCAGAGAGCTAGCTCCTTCTCTTACCCCATCAATAATCAAATTATTTTTGGTCATTTTAGTACCTTCTGTGCGCGAGTAAGATTCTGGGATCTGTGGCGAAGTGAATCTGTAAATACCGTGAAGGCATCAAAATTAATAAAAGTAACTCTCAAGACTAGATTGCGGGAATGATTGGTTTCGTACCACCGACCGCGATACGGCTAATCGAAAATCTAGATGTTGAGGCGAGTTGTTCTGTCAATAGCTGCAATGATTACCGATATCCACTTACTGATGAATCAGTACAGCACTGTATAAAATTATTCTAATTACTTAGCTTAAAATGAAAAAAATGTAACAAAAGATACTAAAAACTTGAAAGCCTCCAGAATTTTTACTCAATGTTTAAAACTCATGAGCAAACAAGCGTAGTTTTGATGTATAAAATACGCCAAATATTAAGCTAAATTACTTAAAAAAATATTCAGTTGAACTCAGAATTATTTGTGCGTTATGCTTTTCTGTAGGCAAATTAATTATCATGCTCATTTAGACAGTTATCGATACGCAAGATAGATGAACATCTATGCGATCGAACATACTTAACGCATTTGAGCAAATACTCAATTACCATCCAATCGCCCAATCTCTGCTGCTTGTAGATCTCGCTCTAGCCACCCATTCATGATGCTCTTGTCCGCATCCGAATGAGAGCTGGCTCCTCTGAAGTGAGAAACTAGTCTCCCATTTTGTGTCCTTCGATAGAGGTAAACAATATCGAGTCCAAACAGTCTAACTACCCGTTGAGCGGCACATGCCAACCGAGTTTTCGGTGTAATCATGATTCCCAGACTTTTCAGTTCGAGTCGGTACTGATATAAGTTCTCAACCCAATCGGTCATGTTGTTTGGACTGAGAATCTTCTCTTCACCCAGCACATGAGGGATATCTAGTTTGTTCAGAATTACTAGCTGTTTGCGAATTTTCCTTTTCTGGTAATTGGATGGGATACTTAAATTCAAGTACTCACGACCAATGGTAAAGTAATAATAAAGTTGTAGCTTTTTATACTTGTTTTTCTGCTCTTTCTTTGCCAACCGGATCTGGTCTTGTTCGATTTATGCTGGGGTAACTAACCTTTTGGTGTCTGGTTTTCTGCCTCTTTTACGCTTAGGCAGAATTATATTATTGGGGTCTGGCTTTCTGCCTCTTTTACCCATGCCTATAGATCTCAGAAAGTTAGTTTAGAGTGTTTGACAATTATCTACATTTTTTGTGCCCGTTTTACGGTATAGTGTCTAAATACATCTATTTAAGCGGAGGAATTCACCCAACATACAGCGTAGGGCATTAGCCCGATCGAGCTAAAATTACACCCACACAGGGCGAAAGCCCCCGAACCGAAGTTCGAGAGCTTTCTACGATACTATTTTGCTGCTTTGAAGATCTTTTGTTTTTGCGGACATTGGAAATCTTTAAGGCTGCTGCTTAGTTCTACTTTATCATGCTGTTGACTATTTATCTAGTTTTTTTGAAAATTACTAGCCAACTGAGATCGAATCCCAACATTGCTTTAATTGCGACAGTTATGAATTTATTTGTGTTTGCAGAACTTACTCCAAAATCTCATCCTTATCAGTATATTTATACTGGCAAGGACGATAGTAAATCTGTTTGCAGTTTAATTCAGCCCAACTTGGGTACCAACTGGTTTGAAAGATTGTTAGAGATGCCCATCGTCCACATGAATTACGCCTT
Source organism: Chroococcales cyanobacterium (assembly GCA_038247275.1). Taxonomy (GTDB): domain Bacteria; phylum Cyanobacteriota; class Cyanobacteriia; order Cyanobacteriales; family Chamaesiphonaceae; genus Chamaesiphon. The sequence continues at coordinate 1,415 of JBBRVB010000012.1, read as the reverse complement.
ACGACAGTTCAACTTCTGTTACTACTTGTCGTATAAATGTTTCACGTTAGATTTAAGCATTTCAGACATTAGATCTGACATTTATGCAAAGTCGATCCAGGATAACTGCAAAAATCTGCTCAATGATACCATCTAATCATCGATCGGTCAAGTAAGGAAATTAGAAATTTAGCATTTAGCTCATCTAACCGATCTCGATTGATATCAAGCAAGCAAGCATCGATAAAGTAGAACTTTTCCGCCACAGCAATATAGAATCGTGACCGCCCTAGTTAACCAACTTAACTAGCCGCCATGATCTTAAAAGATTCAGTTTCTCGCTCCAAATTCAATACCTATAGAGGTTTAGGTAACACCTGCCCAGTTTGCTCTAGTCATAGCGGAAAATGCAAATGGCAGAATTATGAGCTTTCCGCCCAAAACGGTAAAATTACCCCCACTATTAAAACCCTGTGCATGACTGGGGCGGGTGGATATGGCAACCCCGACTATCATTATTTCAACGACACCCGCGACGGACAATGGGGCGTATATATCCCCCTCACCGACTGGAACGAGCATCGCGGCGAGAATTATCAAGCGACCCCAGCAGAAAAAGAAGAATGGGTCAAAAATCAACAACTCCAGCGACAAGCATTACTTGAAGCGGAAAATCAACGTCGAGCTGAATCATTACCCACACATGAGCGAAATATTGCAGCGCGCAATATTTTAGCACAACTTTCTCTAAACGAGATCGATCGCCAAGACCTAATTAGACGTGGCTTCACCCGACAGCAGATCGAAGAAATCGGCTTTGTCAGTGTCGAGAAGTTCCAAAGACTCAAAGAACCCGTCAATCCTCGCTTTCCTGGGGTTAATATTCAAGGCAATCGGTTAAGTAATGGCTCTATGGCGGGAATTCTGATTCCTATCTACACCGTCACTGGTGAAATCGTCGCCTTCCAAATTCGGAATCGCGAACAATCAAAATCTCGTTACCGCTGGCTATCGAGTACCTGGGAAAAAGGCCGAGATAATGGAGCTTCCCCCAGCCTCCCCAACGGTGAGAATCCCCTCACCTTCTCCTATCCCCAACTGCTAGGCGTTGTCCCAGTAATTAGATCCATCGGATTTGCCGAAGGGACGGGAGCTAAACCCAACCTAGCCGCCACTAAAATGGGGCAGCAAGTCATCGGTGCGGCAGGCGGACAGTGGTTATCCAGCCCCGAACTGTTAAAAGATGGTTTAGAACGGTGGAGAGCTGATGTTATCGATCTCTACCTCGATGGTGAGGATATTCACAAGCCGCAAGTTATCCGCCGTTGGGTTAAGCTCTATCACCAATTACTGGAATGGGGCTATAAACCTCGCTTCATGTATTCAGGACGAGATATCGATGAGCTGGAGGATTTAAGTCTCCTGCGCCCCATTGA
>JBBRVB010000011.1:0-25571 GCA_038247275.1 Chroococcales cyanobacterium | reverse complement strand
CTAAAATCACATTCGATCGATAGAACTGGCTGCACTCAATCGATCGATAGATTAGTTACTAACAGCTTCAATTTTCACCCACCCCAATTCTAAAATGTTAGGAAATCGACCTCGAAACCCAATCAGGAAGCTAAATAGTGAGCTTTACTAATTTCACGCTTTAGCGAGAGTGACAAATGAGGGTTAGGGACTTGCAAGAAAATAACCTCCCAGAAATTAACCTGGGATAATAGTAATATCCCATTGAGCTAATGTCTCCGAACGTTGCAAATAGTGCTGATACTGTTTGAGCTGTTTTGGCAAGACCTTAATTCCCTTGTCATAAATAGTTTTAACTTGATAAACAAGGGGCTTAATTCCTTTCCAAGTCATATTTGATGCCCACTTTAGAGCCACTTCTACTGAATCTAAAATTGCGCCATTCCAGTACTGTTCTAATGCAGCCCAACACCTTTCAATTGGATTGTACTTACTGTGGTACGGGGGCTAATAAATTAATCTAATTTTTAAACCAATACTCCGAGAAAATTCAACCATTCGCTTGATAAATTGTGTGCGATTACTTCGAGTAGCTGCTCCGCCATCAAGGTCGATAACTAATTCTTCTAAGTAATGATATTTAACTTGATGCTCTTGCCACCAATTAGCTAAACAATCAACAATGAAATCACTGGTTTCAGCCGACTCCCCCATATAAATTGAGAGTTGGTCATTTTCGGTATTGAGAATCCCCAACGGTACTAACACTGATTGCCACTCGGTATCATGGTCATCGGCTACTTTAGCCTCTATTGTTCTAGCTTTACCACCTCGTGACAGATTGCCTATTTTGACTTTTGCTTTACTATCGATGGATATTCTTAATGATTTTGAATTGCGATCTGCTATCTTGTTTTGACTGAACACATTCTCGAAAATAGCATTTGTTTCTGGAATCTTTTTTAATGGTTTGATTTTTTGAGTTTTTTTAGCGGAAAGTGCGGTCTTGGGGTTTCCCCAAGTAGAGCACCTTTCCAAGACAGGCGATATCCTTGGCGGTTGAGAATCGCACCAATTGTCTGGCGAGTTGGTAACTGATTTTCTACAGATCCCATCTCACTTATTAGTGCAGCTCTCACTGCACTGGCACTAATTCTTGCATACAAAAATATCGATTGAAATTTTGGGTCGGCTTGAGCTTGGACATCCACTAGTGTTTTGATGTCTATCCCTAAATTCGGTGACTTTGCCTCACTTTTACGTCTTCCCCTGGCCTGATAATTATCCTCACACCGAATTCCGGTTCGCCGTTCATGCAACCCTAATTGAATTGAGTGACGACACCATCCCAAGGCTATTTCTGCTTGTCTGGCTGAACCAGCAAAATAATCTTCGGTTACTTTAGCTGTAAACTCTCGTTTTCGATACCCTGTCAGCTTTTTGGCTGCCTCTTTAAATGTTGATTTGATGGTGTTATCGAGCATCAGTCCTGTCAAACTAATTCTTATGGTTTAGAAGTTTTATCCTTCCTTGCATTCTAGGATAGATGGGAGCTTATTTAACTGCAAGTCCCTTAGCAGGGTGGTTTCATCTCAGTTGACAGTTGACAGTGAGGCGATCGTCCCACTTTTAAATAACCCTCGCCCCAAAGCCCTCTCCCTGAGGGAGCAGAGCTGGGGCTGAGGGCAAAGGCTCTTGCTCAGTCTAGCGGGCGTGAGTCATTAGATATTGACCATTACCATTATATTCACCATCACAAGTCGCAAAAGCTGTGCCCAGCATCAATAAATAGAATCGCCAGATTCGCCGAAACTTGGCATAATCCATCCCGAAATCTAGTAATTTAATACTCGCTTGATTATCATCGAATCGCTGCAACCAGGTGGCCAATGTTTTGTGGTAATTGATCCCATTTAGATACCAACGATCGATAGTTTTTAGATCGCGGTTGTGACTGGGAATCGCATCATAATTCCAATACCGACCGTGTGGAAAAATGTACTTATGAGTAAAACCAGATGACATGTTATTGGGAAGCCGTGCCGTAATAATATGAATCAAGACTTTGCCATTGCTTTCGAGAAAAGATGATAGCTTTTGGAAAGTGTTGGTAAGATTTCCAACATGACTAAAAACACCGATCGATAGAATCTTATCAAATTTTTCGGTAAATTGAACCTGATTTAGATCGCCCTCAATCAGTGTGAATCGACCCGAACTCAGATAGCTGTGCGGATCTTGCATTTTGTGACGCATGTACTCACACTGCTGATGACTGAGATTGAGTCCGGTAAACCGAACATTGGGAAACTTAGACATAATGTAGTTGGGTACACAACCCCAGCCGCAACCAAAGTCTAAAATATTGTCCCCATCAACGATTTCCAGTCGTGCGATGACTCGATCGATCATCTGGATTTGGGATGCTTCTAAATCGGTCGCGCCATCTTCCCACCAGCCCATACTGTACTTGGGATAAATCACCGGCCAATCTCCCAACATCTGATTTAGCATGGCTTGGGGTAAGTCATACTGTACTTTCATCAGTTCTGGTGAAGATTCTGCCAATCGATCGGACTCTGTTAGTACCCACTCATAAGGAGCTAATAGCCCCGGAGCAGATTTAAATAAAGTTGACAGCGATACCTCAAATATCGATCGCAAGACCGGATCGGGTATTTCAATACCGTTAATATAAGCCTCTGCCAATGCCATTTGAGTGGCATTGAACGCGCTCGCCATCAATCGCGTTGTTTGGTACGAAATCGAGGTTTTAACCGCGTCGCCACCGCTGGGGACATACTCATTCACTGCTGGAAATAGATGTTTAGACATTTTTCTTTCCTAATTGCTGAGAATACTGGTTCAGTCACGTTGCCAGCGGCACATCGCCCGATCGCTTACGGAGATCTTCTCCACCCAAAATTAAGACCCCGATCGTTGGCATCGTCTTTTCTAACACATTACCAAGACCTGCGATTTGGCTAGCAGTTTGTGACTTGTAACTCATTGTATCAACAGCTATTTTCGATCGTGAAAAATCTATGGATGTCTTAACAATCGTGAAGATTCCCAAATGATTTAGAACTATAGCACTTCAACCGAGCCAAACTTCAGATCGATCGGCTAAATCGCTGCACGCACAAGCAAAATCCGCCTTCGCCGACTAGTTTATTAGTCTGCGAAGGCGGATTTCACATCATTAGCCGCGAGATGTGAGGTTATTTATCAAACGGCGACACACCATTTATCACTTCATGCCAAGGTAATCCCATCGGGCCGAGTAATGCCATGAATGGATCTGGATCGCATTCTTCGACATTGAAGACACCAGACTTGTGCCAATTGCCATTGACAATCATCAGTGCGCCCACGACAGCCGGAACACCAGTTGTGTAGGAAATTCCTTGCGATCCGACTTCCTCATAAGCTGCCGCATGTTGACAGTTATTGTAGACATAGTATTTCTTTTCGACACCATCTTTGATACCGCCAATGTGGCAGCCGATCGAGGTTTGTCCGGTATAATTGGTCGCGAGGGAAGCCGGTTCTGGTAGGAGGGCTTTGAGGAATTGTAAGGGCACAATTTTTTGACCTTGATATTCGATCGGATCGATCCGCGTCATCCCAATATTTTCTAAGACTTTGAGGTGGGTAATATAGTTCTCAGAAAATGTCATCCAAAACCGCGCCCGCTTGAGTGTAGGGATGTTTTTGACAAGGGACTCAAGTTCTTCATGATAGAGCAAATATGACTCGCGATCGCCAATTTCGGGATAGGGAATCGGTCGATGCAATGATAAAGCAGGGATTTCTACCCACTCACCATTTTCAAAATATCGTCCTGGCTGAGTGATTTCGCGAATGTTAATTTCAGGATTAAAATTTGTAGCAAATGCCTTACCATGATTGCCGTCATTGCAATCGATGATGTCTAAATAATGAAGTTCATCAAAATAATGCTTGAGCGCGTAAGCACTAAATACACCCGTTACGCCAGGATCGAAACCACAGCCGAGAATTGCGGTTAATCCTGCCGCTTTGAACTTATCCTGATATGCCCATTGCCAACTATACTCAAATTTAGCAACATCGATCGGCTCATAATTGGCAGTATCGAGATAATGAATCCCAGTCTCTAAACAGGCATCCATCAGTACCAAATCTTGATAGGGAAGTGCCACATTAATCAGTAGATCGGGTTTGAACTCTTTAATTAACTTGACTGTATTTGCCACCGTATCGGCATCGAGCTGGGCGGTGGTGACTTTTGGCGAACCAATACTCGCCGCAATTTTGTCGCATTTATCGACACTGCGACTTGCCAGTAAAATAGCTGTAAACTCGGCACGCGCAGCACACTTATGTGCGACAACATTTCCGACTCCACCTGCGCCGACAATCATTACCCGTGCCATATTATCCCCTGAATGAAGTGATGTTTAGATTTGAGATCGGTATGAGCTGGGATTCACGCTCGGATCGAAGTCTCCCAGTCTCCCAGTCCCCTAATAAATTACTATACCCGACTGGCTAAATTGGCTAACAACCAACTTGCTGCTGTCGCTCTGCGCGTCTGACGCGGCCCGAATTCACCGATTTTATAGCCTTTAAAGCCGAGCTGTTCCTTGAGCAGTTGTTTGTGCTCTGTCGGAATCGATCGAGTCAGTTTGACTGTTGCGGGACGACTAGCGATAAAATCAGGTGGTGTGGGGTAGATTTCCTGCCACTCTGGAGCCACCTGGCTCAGATCCCAAGTTTGCTCGACTGGCTGATATCGGTATCCCAGATAGTGCCAGAGGATCTGATTAACCTGAAGATCGGAAATCGATTCGTTGATAATTGCCCAAATCGTATCCGTGTTGAGTGGTGGCAGTTCTAACCATTCCAAGCTTGAGTAATCGTTGGCGCACAGCCTACCGGAGGTAATCGATCGATCGTCATTATCCATGTAAATTATGAATTATATCTCGAATCAGCAAGGACAGGAGTTCTTGCTTGGTATTTGAGTCACGATATTTTTGTTGAATTGGTTGCCAATTATCCCAATTTAGATAGTTGCTACGAGCGATCCGATCGTAAATAGTTGGTAGTTTTGTCGGTGCCCGTTTACCCAAGCTTTTGCGGATAAATTTATCGAACACTCGATGATCCTGAACATCCCCAAATAATTGATGTATTTGCTTAAAATCTTGGAGAAAATCGTTGTATCTAGCTGGGTATCGATCGGGGAAAAGCTCCATCAGATAACGGGTGGCTTTGATTTGCTTGCGGAGGTAGTGAAAGGTATCCCCATGCACCAGCAATACTTGAGCAATTGCTAACTCTGAGTCGCCACCTGACTCCAGATCTGGATCGATCCACCACCCAGGATTGAGCAAGAGGTTACTAACCACTGACAATAATAATTCTGGTAAGATTGACTCGATCGCCACTCTTCCGGTTGGCAGATACTGAGGACTATTGAGCCAATTATTGATACCTAATTTAAAGTATTGATAGTCGCACTCATTGAGCATCAACTTGACTTTGGTAATTTCCTTACGACGACGCTTGGCAATTGTCGAATCAACTTTTTCGAGCTGGATTTGCTCGGATTCCGGCAGACTTTTGAGATGCTGCTTACAAGTCTGATGGAGTACATCTAGATCGCGAACTTTACCCAAGACTCTAGCGATTTTGCCGATCTGTGGCGCGCCCATGACTTTGGGGATGTCCAAAATTGCCCCAAATGCCTGCACCTGCGATCGCAATCGGCGCAGACTCACCCGCATCTGATGGACGGCTTCGCGATCGTCATCCTTGAGCACATCGGCTTCGAGGGTGAGGATGCGAACGTATTGTTTCTGAATTGCTGGATAAATATAATCAGCGAGTGTGGCTGGCTCGGTGGCGCAGTCTTGCTGAGACATCAAATCTCGATCCACGATTGTCATTCCCTAAAGTGTGTCCACAGGATCTACTCTAGTTCGATCCTAACCGAATCATTATCTCATCGCCATCACGCTACAGTCAGTGATGTTATTTACAGCGACGATCGGACAAAGTTACCAAAGCTAGCCCTCACCATGCTGGCACCTCCGGCTTCAACTCCCCTCAGCGTATATTCAAGCAAGCGAGACAGCGACTGAAATCACGCGGAGAGTGGAGGAGCATGTGTTTCAGTAAAGACAGGGTGAGGGCAGGATTGATGGGTGTTACTAACTGATTTGGTGTAAATCGATCGATCTCAATATCTCTCAATCTGGCAGACTAGACATCTCGATAAAATCTATTGTATTATTAGATAATAATCGGTATCTTCCTCTTGGCAAAGTAACCCAATTAACTCTTACTTGCCATCTAGCAGTTTCGTTATTCACAGCAATGATGCTGTTGGCTAGCAATAGCTAGACTAACGACCCGATTTATCGCTCGAACCCTCTCCCTATCTCGAATCTTCGTGTTCAATTTGTCGCTTTACTCAATCTCCTCAATCTACATTACCGCCCAACAGCGCGGTGAGCAGAATTTGTGGCAGATAGTCAGCGACAATCGCAGTAATTGTGACGCAGAGATCGCCAGCATCTTACCACTACATCTATTCTCATTCGACCATAGCGGGAAGAATACTGTCGTAACACCACCCCAAATGTTACTCAGTTGAAATAATCACAAGAATACAGATCTCATCTTCTTGTAACCCCCGCTTGTCTATCATAGACGACGGGGGTTGTTCGTTAGGAGGCTCAACATCATGAAACCTGCCACAAATGGGATCGCCGACGGTAAAATGTTCGATCTCCGATCTACAACCATCCCATCCGTACTCAATCATTCTGTAGTTGTCTTTTCCACCAACTATCTACCAATGGCACGAATTAATATCCGCCGTGCCATCACTTTACTGATCGGCGGTAGAGCAGAGCCGTTAGACTTACAGGATACCAAATTAGTCTGGGTATTGCGATCGCCTTCAGTGACGATCGAGGTCCCCCATCATATTCGCCTCAAAACCACTACCGCCGAACGGCTGTGGAAACTGCCCAGCGTCAGTCGTCGCGAGCTACTTAGGCGCGACGGACATCGCTGTCAGTACTGTGGCTGTGCCAAACAACTCACCATCGATCACGTCATTCCCCGTTCCAAAGGTGGGACTCACACCTGGGATAATGTCACGATTGCTTGTGAAACCTGCAATCACAAAAAAGGCGACAAATATCTCAATGAGACGGCAATGGTGCTCAAAACTAAACCTAAAGCACCGATGCATCCAACAGTAGCCTTTGCCGAGCAGTTTTGGCAGAGTCAACAAGATCGCGGTTAGACAGTTGACAGTTGACAGTTGACAGCTACCTGTAACCAAAGCGGTTAGAAATCGCAGGTAGCAACTTGGGTTACTTAGATAAATCCCCATCACTCAACCGCGTCGTTGGATGACTTGAGGGGCAGCCACCGCTAGCGGAAAAGCACTGGCAGTATGATGCTGGAGATCTACTCCCGCCCAAACATTGAGGAGACTTTGTGCCCAGGATAGCCACTGCGCTCTTTCCTGCGTGGCTACATAGCCATTGAGCGGAATTCCGCTCAAACTATTGTGAGCACCAGCCAAAATACCTGTCAACGCCAAGGCGAATGGGGATGGCTGCTTCAGCCGAGCGATGCGCCGAGTCGCCAAGCTGAAGTCTTCAGGGGTAGAAAGGACGCAATAAATTGCCAGCATTGTTGGTGCTACAATAGGATGCTCGATCTTGGCTAATCGATAAGCAACTTGCTGGAGGCTGCTGGCTCGATCTAACGATCGATCCGCCCCAATAGAGACTTCACCAGCAAGTATACTCAGTTCTTGAAAAATCAGTGGGTGCAGATTCGTCATTTCATCCAGCAGTTGGGCGACTAATGTTCTAAGCTGCCAAGATTCGGTGAGCGATCGAGATATAATATATCCGATCGTGACCGCACAGGAGCAGGTTTCCCAGTCTAGTTGCCAACGATGACTAATGTCGATTAACACTGCTCGTAATTTTAACCGATCGTCATGAAAAAACAACATCAGCGGCAGCATTGCGACGATCGCTTGCTCTGGATTTTTCAGATCTCGATCGACCAACCGCGACCAATCTTGAAGATCGAATTTGCCGCGCCGGGTGAGGTAATTAATCCCAGTTGTTAAGGCTGGAGTTGTATCGATAATTAGTTGATTGTAAGCGATCTGATACCGATCGAGATAAACAACATTACCACCAATTAATGCACCCTGAAATTTAGTTAATAATAAGTGTTCCATCTTCGCTTAATTTAGCTTAAAACTTGTTAGAATCCGCCAATAATATCTGACCCTATTGTCTTACTCCATGTTGAATCCCGCTCTAGCTACTCCAGTCGTATCCGAACCAATTACTGGGTACACGATCGGTACCAAAGCATCTGGACTCATCGAAGTATTAGTAGATTGTCCGGGCACCCAAGCTTTATATACCTACAATGTACCCGAACGATTGAGGATTCAGGTTGGTGATATTTTGAGCGTGCCATTGAGCGGTCAAATAGTTGGGGGGATTGCAATTAGGTTTATTGACAGGTTGCCAGAAAATCTCTCGATTACCAAAATCAAAGATATCGATGATGTGGTGGCATCGGGATTGTTTAAAGCTAATTATTGGCAGTGGTTAGCACAGATTGCTGATTATTATCATACACCACTAATTCAAGTTATTAAAGTCGCACTGCCGCCCGGTCTATTGACCCGATCGCAGCGGCGGATTCGGGCGATCGGGGGCGACCTAGAGGCAGATATTTACTTGAGCGATCTTGCCAAGAAAATGCTGAAGCTACTCAACTCACAACCAGCTAGGAATTATAGCTGGCAACACATTCAAAAACAAATTCCGCAAGCTAAAAGAGGGCTACGAGAACTCCTCGAAAAGCAGCTAGTCGAATCTTATTTAGCATCAGGACAAACTCAACAGCCCAAGTTACTAAAAGCGGTGATTTTGATTACTGACAACATCGCGGGCGATCTGAGCGATCGGCAGCGCGAAATTGTCGGCATCGTCAAACAACATGATGGTGAAATTTGGCAAGCTGACTTGTTGAAATTAGGTGGTACCACGCCAGCTACTTTAGTAAAGATTGCCGAAAAAGGATATATTGCGATCGTTAATAAAGAAAAATTGCGATCGGAGCGCGGCGTAGGCATCTTCCAACAAGAACCAGCCAAACAACTCACCACAGATCAAGCTGCGGCATTAGCCGTAATTAGCGACCTTTCAGGATACGCCCAAGTCTTATTACATGGGGTGACTGGCTCCGGGAAAACCGAAGTATATCTCCAAGCGATTTCCCAAATATTAGCTCAAACCAAATCCGCATTAGTCTTAGTCCCGGAAATCGGTTTGACCCCCCAACTGACTGACAGATTTCGATCGAGATTTGGAGATAAAGTATGTGTCTACCATAGTGCCCTCAGCGATGGCGAACGCTATGATACTTGGAGACAGATGTTTAATGAAACTAGTCAGATTATCATCGGCACTCGATCGGCAATTTTTGCACCAGTACCCAACTTAGGACTAATTATTCTCGACGAAGAACACGACTCTAGTTTCAAGCAAGACCAACCCGCCCCCACCTATCAAACCCGAGATATCGCCAACTGGCGCGCCCAATTAGAAGCCTGTCCCCTGATCCTCGGCTCCGCTACCCCCGCCCTAGAAACCTGGGTAAATTCCCATCCAGTCACCCAGTCACCCAGTTCCCCAGTCTACTACCTCTCCCTCCCCCAGCGCGTCTACGCGCGACCCCTCCCACCCGTAGAAATTGTCGATATGCGCCAAGAGTTGCAACAGGGCAACCGCAGCATCTTCAGCCGTCCCCTGGCACAAGCATTACGCCAGATGCAAGCCCACAAACAACAAGGTATCCTCTTTATCCATCGGCGCGGACATAGTACCTTTGTGTCTTGTCGGAGTTGTGGCTATGTGTGTGAATGTCCCAACTGCGATGTGTCGCTGGCTTACCACCAGCCCGGTGCTGCCGAACACGCGCAATTACGCTGTCACTACTGCAATCATTGCCAACCCCAACCGCGCAAGTGTCCTGAATGCGACTCGCCATATTTCAAGTTTTTTGGGAGTGGAACCCAAAAGATTGTCGAAGAACTAGAGCGAGACTTTCCCCAACTGCGCTGTCTGCGGTTTGATAGCGATACAACTAGTACCAAAGGCGCACATCGCCGGATCTTGACCGCATTCGTCGAGGGAGAGGCCGATTTGTTGGTAGGCACCCAAATGCTCACCAAAGGATTAGACTTGCCACAAGTCACCCTGGTGGGAGTGGTGTCTGCTGATGGCTTGTTGCATTTGTCAGATTATCGGGCTGCCGAACGCACCTTTCAAACGTTGACCCAGGTGGCGGGGCGATGCGGACGCGGGGATGAAGCGGGGAGGGCGATCATTCAGACCTACAACCCAGATCATCCCGTCCTCGCTGCCGTCACCAAGCACGATTATGCCGCGTTTGTAGCAGCAGAATTACCCGACCGGCGGATGTTCGATTATCCACCCTATGGCAAACTCGTCTTACTGAGATTTAGCAGCCTGGATGCTGAGGCTGTCGAACAGACTGTGACCGAGATCGGATTGGCACTGACCGAGGCGGCAATTGCTGGCTGTTATGAAGTCCTCGGCCCAGCACCTGCTACCGTCATGCGGGTGAGCAACCGCTACCGTTGGCAAATCACGATCAAGTATGTCGCTAGCGAGCGGGTGACACTACCCGACTGGGAAGCCCTCAGAACCAGATGCTCCAATCTAGTCAAGATGACCATTGATGTCGATCCGCAGAATTTTTTGTAACAATTTTACAAAAGTTTAATAATTGATGATGCTAAGATGAAATCATCTCAACTCAAATTAAATCTTCACACCGATTGCCCTCATGAGTGATGCCCCAATCGATAACATCCCGCTGGAACCTACGGTGGTGGCGGAAGTCCCCCCGACTCCAGCCGAACTCAAGGAAAAATATGTCAAGTATGCCATGCGGAACATGGTCAAAAAGGGTGGTAAGTCTCTCCAACATTTTGCCCTCAGTGCGATCGGATTACTGGCACTTTTTGTCGCTTTAGCCTATCTAACTAGATAAGAGATTGGATTGCAGGTTCGATGCGTTCGTGGAGCGTAAGCTTGGCTCGTTCGAGCGATCCCATCTCTAGTCACCAGCCACCAATTATTACTTACTAGATGAATCTAGAATTAACCGTCCAAGATTTATATCAACCCAGTGTCATTGATGAGGATACTTGGGTAAATTGGTTTCAGAATTGGTTGCAGGCACCTGGATTGGATCTGGTAGCGGCAAATACCTATGAGGTGAGTCTGCGGCTCACCACCGATGTCGAAATCCAAGCCCTAAACTCACAATTCCGCCACCAAGACAAACCAACCGATGTCTTGTCGTTTGCCGCATTGGAGGTCGATTTTCCTCAAATAGAGGACAACACTACGGATTCATCCATCTATCTCGGCGATATTATTATTTCTGTCGATACGGCTGTTAGACAAGCCCCCGAACATGGGTATTCTTTGATTGAGGAATTAGCTTGGCTTGCCAGTCATGGATTACTCCATTTGCTGGGCTGGGATCACCCCGATGACGCAACTTTATTGTTAATGTTGCATCAGCAGCAAGTTTTGATGACATGTAGTGGCTTATAGAGCGCATTGATGTATGCAATGTACGCCATCAGCCATAAGTGTGAAATATTTCTTAAATAAATCGTTATTTTCCCCCTGGGAGTTACCTGTCGATGCAGACTAAACTAGACGAGTCGGTAAATAGTATAAACCAATCAGATATGGCCAGCAAAATGTCCACATCCGTTCATCAACAGCGAACGAAGGCTTGGCGAGTAGCCACCAGCCTCGGGGTAAGTTTTAAGTATGCGGCGGCGGGAGTGATGTATGCTTTTCATACTCAACGCAACTTTCGGATTCATTGCGTTATGGGCACCCTCGCGATTAGCGTCGGTGCTTTTTTGCATTTAACCGGGGTGGAAATGGCGGTAATTTGTATTACTAGCGGTCTAGTTTTGACTTTAGAACTATTGAACACCGCGATCGAGTCGGTTGTCGATCTGACTGTCGGTCAAGCCTACCACGAACTAGCCAAGATTGCCAAAGACTGTGCGGCTGGTGCCGTCCTAATTTCAGCTTTTGCCTCGGTACTAGTCGGTGCTTGTCTAGTCGTACCCAAAGCCTTGCTACTGTTCGTGCGTTAGCAAGCTGGTGAGTTGGTAGTTCGATCGCGATTACCCGTCTGGCATCTCATCCAAATAGTCAGATCCACTCTCGATTTACTCGATCTCTAGAAGCTGGTGAGAGATTTTGAACCGATCGATCCCAAATCCGATCGACAATAGCAATCTTTGTTTTACACTGGATAACGTTGGGATAGTGTAACGCATGATTTTAGTTATTGATAATTACGACAGCTTCACCTACAATCTCGTCCAATATTTGGGTGAATTAGGGCAAGAATTACCGATTGCCAAAGATATTCGCGTTTATCGCAACGATCGAATTAGCATTGCCGAGATTATTAGTCTCGATCCCGATGGCATCTTGATTTCGCCAGGGCCAGGTCGTCCAGATGATGCGGGGATTACGCTAGAAATTATTCAGGAATTGGGCACCAAGTATCCGATTTTAGGCGTATGTCTGGGACATCAAAGTATCGGTCAAGTTTTTGGTGGTGATGTGATCGCCGCGCCGATTTTAATGCATGGTAAAACGTCGGAAATTTACCACAATGGGACTGGTGTATTTAAAGGTTTAGACAATCCGTTTACCGCTACTCGCTATCATAGCCTGGTAATCGATCGAGCGACCTGTCCAGAGTGCCTGGAGATCAATGCCTGGGTAGAGGATGGGACGATTATGGGCGTGCGCCATCGGGATTATCCGCATATTGAAGGAGTCCAGTTTCATCCTGAGAGTATTTTAACCAGTTCTGGCAAACAGCTACTCAAAAACTTTCTCATGTCGATCGAGTCTCAATCATTGAGCCGTATGTAGGTTGGGTAGAAGCCCGCGAAACCCAACATCATTAACGTTGTAAGCATTGGTATTTTATATTTCATTAAGCCCAGCTACTTAGTCACCAGTCAATTAATATGGCAACTCCGTTAATTTCTGGTGATTGGCACCAAATCCTGACTGAGGAGTTTGAAAAACCTTACTTTCACAAACTTCAAGATTTTATCAGCACCGAACGGCAGACCGAAACGATCTTTCCGACTGTCACAGATGTCTTTGCCGCTTTCGAGTTGACACCATACAAAGATGTCCGCGTGTTGTTGCTCGGACAAGATCCTTATCACAATGATAATCAAGCACATGGATTGTGTTTTTCGGTCAATCCTGGTATCAAAACGCCACCCTCGCTAGTCAATATTTATAAAGAACTCAAAAGCGATCTGGGATTAAATATCCCGAATAATGGCTACCTTGTACCTTGGGCACAGCAAGGAGTTTTGATGTTAAATGCGATGTTAACCGTGCGGGCACATACGCCCAATTCGCACAAGGACAAGGGGTGGGAAACTTTTACAGATGCCGTAATTACAAAGGTCAACCAGAAAACCGATTCGGTCATCTTTGTGCTGTGGGGTGGTTACGCCCGCAAGAAGCTCAAACTGATCGATACAAGCAGACATACCGTTATCCAATCTGCTCATCCATCGCCGCTATCTGCTCGTAATGGTTTTTTTGGCAGCAAGCCTTTTTCGGCAATTAATACAGTCTTGAAGTCTACTGGTCAGCCAGAAATTGATTGGCAGATCGCCGATCTGTAGATATTGATAAGGATTGAAGATCGATTGCTTCGATCGAGATCTAAATTTTGCCATCGATCTTGACTGGCTAATTTGATGATTTCGGCAATATCTAGCAATTATATCGTGAATACCGATCCTTGTAGTGCGATCGCGATCGCTACAATGAAGAAGTAATCGCGGCAAATTTGACCATTGCGGCGATCGCTTATATAAAAATTTTATTCCCAGTCGCATTATGCAACCAAATAATCCCCAACAATTTACCGAAAAGGCTTGGCAGGCTGTCACGAATACGCTGGATATTGCCAAGGCTGCCCAACAACAGCAGATGGAGTCAGAGCATCTCCTCAAAGCTCTGCTCGAACAAGATGGCTTGGCAACCAGTATCCTCTCCAAAGCGGGCGTAAATCTGAGTCAGTTTCGGCAAGAACTCGAAACATATATCCAAAAGCAGCCCAAAATTTCTGGGACGATTGGTGCTGTGTATTTGGGGCGGAGTGTCGATGCCTTGCTCGACAGGGCTGATAAGTATCGCAAAGATTATGGTGATGACTACATCTCGATCGAACACCTGCTACTAGGATATCTTCAAGACGATCGGTTTGGTAAGCAATTTTTCACTGAATTTAAGTTAGAAGAAAACAAATTAAAAACGATCGTCTCACAAATTCGGGGTAGTCAAAAAGTCAACGATCAAAACCCTGAAGGTAAGTATGAATCACTCTCTAAGTATGGTCGAGATCTAACTGAATTTGCCCGTCGTGGCAAACTCGATCCCGTCATCGGTCGCGATGATGAAATTCGGCGGACAATTCAAATTTTATCACGACGGACTAAAAATAATCCTGTCCTAATTGGCGAACCAGGTGTCGGTAAAACGGCGATCGCTGAAGGTTTAGCACAGCGAATTATTAGTGGCGATGTGCCCCAATCACTTAAAGATCGTACCTTGATTTCACTAGATATGGGTGCCCTAATTGCTGGTGCCAAATATCGCGGTGAATTTGAAGAACGACTCAAAGCCGTACTCAAAGAAGTCACCGAATCTGAGGGACAAATCATCTTATTTATCGATGAAATCCATACCGTCGTCGGTGCGGGTGCGACCCAAGGTGCGATGGATGCCGGAAACCTGCTCAAGCCAATGATGGCGCGGGGTGAGCTACGCTGTATCGGTGCGACTACCCTCGATGAATATCGTAAATACATCGAAAAAGATGCCGCACTCGAACGCCGGTTTCAACAGGTATATGTCGATCAACCGAGTGTTGAAGATACGATTTCGATTTTACGCGGCTTGAAAGAACGTTATGAAGTTCATCATGGGGTCAAAATCTCTGACAATGCCCTCGTAGCTGCTGCTACCTTATCGACGCGTTATATTAGCGATCGATTTTTGCCAGATAAAGCGATCGATCTAATGGATGAAGCTGCCGCTCGGTTGAAGATGGAAATAACTTCCAAGCCAGAAGAACTCGATGAGATCGATCGAAAAGTGCTCCAGCTAGAAATGGAGCGGTTGTCTGTTAATAAAGACACCTCCAGTTCCGCCCGCGAACGCTTACAAAAGATTGAAAAAGAACTAGCTGACCTCAAGGAAGAACAACGCGCTCTTACCGCCCAGTGGCAATCCGAAAAAGATATTATTACCAATATTCAAACCATCAAAGAAGAGATCGACAAAGTTAATATCGAAATTCAACAAGCCGAGCGCAATTACGATCTCAATCTCGCGGCGGAACTCAAATATAGTAAACTGATCGAACTCCACCGCCAACTCGAAACCGCCGAAGTCAAACTCGCCCAATCCCAAACTACCGGCAAATCCCTCCTTCGCGAAGAAGTCACCGAAGCTGACATTGCCGAAATCATCTCCAAATGGACGGGCATTCCCTTGACTAAACTAGTCGAAACCGAACGCGAGAAACTCCTCCACCTCGAAGATGAGCTGCACCGCCGCGTCATCGGTCAAGAAGAAGCCGTCACTGCCGTCGCCGAAGCCATCCAGCGGTCGCGGGCGGGACTATCTGACCCCAACCGTCCGATTGCTAGCTTCATCTTCCTCGGTCCCACTGGAGTGGGTAAAACCGAATTGGCGAAAACCCTCGCCAACTATCTCTTCGACGCTGAGGATGCCCTGATTCGCATCGATATGTCCGAGTATATGGAAAAGCACGCCGTCTCCCGCTTGATTGGTGCGCCTCCTGGTTATGTCGGCTACGAAGAAGGTGGACAACTCACCGAAAGTATCCGCCGTCGTCCCTATGCGGTCATTCTCTTCGATGAAATCGAGAAGGCGCACCCGGATGTATTTAATGTCTTGCTGCAAGTGCTTGACGACGGACGCGTGACCGATTCCCAAGGTCGGACGGTAGATTTCAAGAATACTGTCATTATTATGACTAGTAATATTGGTTCTCAATATATTTTAGATCTCGCTGGTGATGATGCTAAATATGATGAGATGAAAGCGCGGGTACTAGAAGCTTTAAGTCATAGTTTCCGACCCGAATTTCTCAATCGGATCGACGATACGATCATCTTCCATAGTTTGCAAAAAGCGCAACTTCGGAACATTGTCAAAATTCAAGTCGCTCGCCTCGAAAAACGGTTACTCGATCGCAAATTATCGCTCAAATTAGCCGAATCCGCACTCGATTTTATCGCCAATGTTGGTTACGATCCAAACTATGGCGCACGCCCACTCAAACGGACGATTCAAAAAGAGCTGGAAACAACGATCGCTAAAGGTATTTTGCGTGGTGACTTTAAAGAAGGCGATACAATCTTTGTCGAAGTCCAAAATGAGCATCTAGCTTTCAGTCGGCTACCTGTAACAATCTTGATGCAAGAAAGTTAATTTGGCGACGACAGAAACCCGGCTTCATTAAGAAGCCAGGTTTCTGATTAGGCTTTTAGTAATCCAATGCGATCTAATTAATTTGAAGCGATCGATAGCAGCATGACAGCATCAATTTCTCTAAATCGAATCGAGATTAGTGCAGGGCAAAAAATCTACCTGCATGATGTTAGTTGGGAAGAATTCGGACAAATCTTGTCAGAATTGGGGGAAAAAAGAGCAACCAGGATTGCCTATTATGCTGGAGAATTAGAGATTCGGATGCCATTGCCAGAGCACGAACGAATTAAGGTACTAATTAGTAATTTATTAGTAGTGTTACTGGAGGAATTAGATTTGCCATGGGAATCATTAGGATCTTCTACATTTAAAAACGATCTAATGAAGACTGGCATTGAGCCTGATGATTGCTTTTACATAAAAAATTGTCAAGCGATCGTTGGTAAGAAAAGATTGGATTTGACGATCGATCCACCTCCCGATCTGGTAATTGAGGTCGATCTTACTTCCCTAACTCAAATCAGTGCTTATCAGGCTTTAGGTGTGCCAGAGATTTGGCAATATCAACAAGGTAAGTTAGCAATATTTAGACTAACTGAAGGATGTTATGTCGAGTCAAATACTAGTTCTTTGTTTCCTTCTCTAGCAATTAAGAGCGGTATTTCACAGGTATTAGAACGCAGCACAGAAATATTAACCAGTGAAGCCAGAAAGGAATTTAGACAGTGGGTTAGACAGAATCTTAAATAGTTGACAAATTGTTAACTAACTTTAAACCGCTCCTTTGCGCTAGTAAAAGCTTCGGACATTACTGCTTGAATCTGTTGTGGATCGGGTTGTTTACCACCCATCAGATCGCCGAAATAAACACAAGCACCTTCCCCTAACGCTACTGTATAGGCAGCCGCCCAAGAAGCAGAGATGACGCTCCCAAAACCAGGAATAAATTTAACCAACTGTCGCGCAACTAATTGAGCGGCAAAACCACCCGCGATCGCACTGACTACGCCCCCAGCTTGAGATGGTGTCAAAGTTTGACCGTATAATTTACCTAATAGTCCCACCATTGAGACTTGAATGGCAGTCAGCACGGGTAAATCGGCAAAGGGTAGGGGAATGGCGGCAACAGCACCAGCCGCGATCGCGCTGGGTAAAATATAGCGACGAGCGACATCGCGATAGAGATTACCCAGCTTGTCGCTTTCGCCACTATTGGTAGCTGTACCAGCTTCGAGTAATTGAGAAATCGCTCTAGATTCCGCTTCTGGGAGCAGATCGGCGAGAGTTGCCCGCATCGTCTCCAAGCCATAAAATTCGGGCGTGTAGCCGTCCTCTGCCAAAGTGAAGTCAATCGGTACCGCGCGATCGAATAGCCCCACAAATGCCTGCTGGATGGCGGTGAAGGCACGATCGACTGACTCGATACTTAGAGGTTCTTCAGGATGATCGGCTTGAGTATTTGGATACACTTCATGCAGACAAGTTACGGCTAATAGACAAGGAATCTGCGGATATTTTTGGCGTAACTCGCTGGCAATCTGGCGGAGCGTATCGATCGCGAAATCATTAATTTTGACTGTCAGAATAATGATGCGGGGGCGAGAGGTTTCGGTATCGAGATCGCCGATTAGTTCTTGAATTAAGCTGTTGGTATCGCGATCGATATCACCCAATCCAACTGTATCGGTAAATACCAACAACGGTAGTTCGCTCGAAGGATAATTATAGCGGGTAGTCGATTGGGTATGGGGGCGAAATCCCTGCCCGACAATTTCTGCCGATACTCCTGTCAATCCTCGGACGATCGAACTTTTACCAGCTTGAGGTTTACCGATTAGTAAAGCTTCGGTGGTGGGCAATTGCGATCGCACACTCGCCAAGATCTCAGCGACTTGAGTTTCATCGACACTGAACCATTTACCCACAGTCTGCGCCACACGATCGACTGGCAATATTTGCATGGCTTTATCGGTAACCAGTTGCCAGCCACCAGCGATTCGATCCTGCCAAGCAGCCGATTTCAACTCGGTGGGCGGCTGTGCATCGAGATTTGAGGATTGAGGCTGTGGTGACGAGGATTCTGGAGGTTGTGGCACGATATTTAAATAATGATGGCACCGATAACTATTCCAATTATCCGCCCATTCGATCGCGCCTGATGGTGTGCTACTACGGTAGTGCTAACCGTCGATCGGACTTGTATTTTCGTCTCCAGGAGTCACCCCGCCATCGACAACGAAGATTGCCGCGCATTCAAGATTTAGTTGATGTCCTGACATTGTGTGTATAATATTAAATTAATGAGCTAGAAATCGATAACTAACCATGAATGCCAAAGAATCTAAGACAGAGAGAATTGATATTCGCACTACCATCGCCGCAAAACAATTGCTGCAACAAGCCGCCGCAACTTCTGACAAAAGTGTTAGTGAATTTCTTCTAGACAATGGATTGCAAGCCGCACAAGCAACCCTAGCAGATCGACGATTATTCGTGCTTGATGACGATCGCTGGCAAGCATTTCAAGCGGCACTCGATCGACCCACCCAAACTAAGCCTCAGTTAGAGCAACTGCTTGCAGCAAAAGGATTTTTTGATTGATGTCCGAGTTAAACTCTCAATCATTTATCGAAAAGCTGACGGCAACTCATTCATTCGCTGAATTTGATTGTGGACGAGCAGAACTAAATCAATTTGTCCAAAAATATGCTTACCAAAATCAACAATCTAACAGCAGTCAGACTTATGTAGGTATCTATGAAAATGTGGTTATCGGCTACTATAGTTTAGCTGTTGGTTCGATCCTTCATACTCAAGCTCCTAATCGAGTTATCAAAGGACAACCAAAGCATCCAATTCCAGTCATGATTTTGGCACGTTTAGCTGTAGATATCCAGTGGCAACATCGTGGAGTAGGTAAAGGTCTGCTCAAAGATGCCTTGAAACGCACTGCTCAAGCTGCCGATATTGCGGGTATTCGCGCCTTACTGGTTCATGCCAAAGATCTGGATGTTAAGCTTTGGTACGAACGGTTTGATTTTGAGCCTAGTCCGATCGATCCATTTGCTTTATTTATGCTCTTAAAAGATTTAAAGAAAGCACTAGAAATTGAGTAACGTAATTTGCCAGTAACTTAGCTCGAACTACTAGCCATCAATACTCCCTCCATCTTACTCAACACATCAATTAGCATTTCCACCTGCTCGTTTGGACGCATTACACCCAAGCCTCTAGCTGTCACCCTGCCAGTACTATAGACATAACGCGATCGAGCATTGTCGGGAATATATTCGGCAAGTAAATTCCAGGCTGGTTCCGCCATTGGTGTCTCCAAAATTATGTGTTGCTTGCCATCGGGACGAATCCGACTAAAGCCGAGTTGTTTAGCAATTTGTTTAAGTTCGACAATCCGAAATAATTGTTGAGCTGGCTTGGGGATTTCACCATAACGATCGTGCCATTCGGCGGCAATATTAGTGAGTTCTTGTTTGGTATCGGCGGCAGCTACCGATCGATAGGCACTCATTTTTTGCTCTAGATCGGTAATATAATCAGCCGGAATCATCGCCGTAACTTTGAGATCGATTTGAGTATCATCGACTTGGGGGATTTCCTGTCCGCGAATTTCTTTGATTGCTTCTTGCAACATTTCCATGTACAAGTCAAAACCAATTACATCCATCTGTCCCGATTGTTCGGCACCCAGAAGATTGCCCACGCCACGAATCTCCATATCGCGAGTAGCCAGTTGATAACCAGAACCCAACTGCGTAAACTCTTGAATCGCTTTTAACCGCTGTCTAGCTGTCTCGGATAGGGTTGACTCCTTGGGATAAAATAACCAGGCATGAGCTTGAATTCCGGCACGTCCGACGCGTCCTCGTAGTTGATAGAGCTGTGCCAATCCAAACCGATGAGCATCTTCAACTAAGATCGTATTGACACGCGGAATATCCAAACCCGACTCGATAATCGTCGTACAAACGAGCAAATCGGCATCACCATTGCTAAAAGTCAACATCGTTGATTCGAGTTCGGCTTCATCCATTTGCCCGTGGGCAATCGCGATCCGGCATGAGGGAATTTGTTCGCGAATTTTACCCGCCGTTTCTTCGATACCTTCAATTTTTGGCACCACATAAAATATCTGCCCACCGCGATCGAGTTCTTGGCGAATGGCAGTCGCGATCGCCTCAATTTTATATGGTGACAAGTGCGTCGCAATCGGACGACGTGATGGCGGTGGTGTGGTAATTAAACTCATTTCCCGCACGCCAGAGAGGGACATATACAAGGTGCGAGGAATGGGCGTAGCGGAGAGAGTGAGGACATCAATTTGACTTCTTAATGTCTTAATTTTCTCTTTCTGATTGACACCAAATCGTTGTTCTTCATCGATCGTTAATAAGCCCAGATCTTTAAACTTCAACTCTTTATTTAATAGTTGATGGGTACCGATCACGATATCTAGTTCGCCAGTTTTCAGGCGGTGGAGAATATCCTTACGTTCTTCAGCCGTCCGAAACCGATTGAGCAATCCGATATTGATTGGGTACGGCGCGAATCGTTCTTTGAGGGTATGATAATGCTGCTGAGTTAAAATTGTGGTCGGTGCTAAAAATATCACCTGTTTATGAGCAGTTGTCACGGCTTTAAAGATCGCCCGAATTGCCACCTCAGTTTTGCCAAAACCCACATCCCCACATACCAACCGATCCATCGGTCGATCGCTTTCCATATCCCGCTTGACATCTTGAGTCGCTTTCAATTGATCGGGTGTGGGTTGATAGCGAAATGAGTCTTCTAATTCTTGTTGCCACGGCGCATCTGGAGGAAAAGCAAAGCCCTCTTTTTGCGATCGCTCGGCATATAGTTTGAGCAAGTCAAATGCTAACTTTTTAATCGACTTCTTGACTTTTGCCTTTGTCTTTTCCCAAGCTTGTCCTGATAATTTGTTTAGTTCTGGTTTCGCCCCCGCAGCTTGCCGAAACCGCGATAACACCCCGACTTGATCCGCTGGCACTTTGAGCGAACCATCAGCATATTGAATCGTCAAATAGTCCCGCAGAATATCATCAGTCTGAATACTTTCAAATTTGATAAATCTCCCTAGTCCATGATTGCGGTGAACCACATAATCACCTGGGCGCAATTTATTTGGATCGACTTGTTTCGATACAGCCTGACGACGTTTGCGAGTATAACCAAAACTAGCTAAAGATTGCTGTCCAAAAAATTCGCGATCGGTAACTACTACCATCCGAAATGTGGGCAGAATAAATCCTTCTAATTCTGCTACCCCTGAATATTTAATTGCTACCGCCGTATGCTGAATCTGCAACTTATCGATCGCGGGAAAGTCACGCGGATTGGGAACAAATTGAGCGGGACAATCGTGTTCTTGCAATAACGATACCGAACGCGATGGTTGAGCAGACACCAACCAACTCGAATAACTTTGTTTGTGATAACCCCGTAAGGTATCAGCAATCTTAGCAAACTGGTGGGGAATCGTCGGAATCGATCGACAAGCGAGATTTAAACCCTCGCCACTGACGGTTAATTCATCTAATCGTAGGCACTTAAATCGATCGTGAATTTTGGCAACACTCGTACTAAACTGGTGATGCCAAACTGGAGTCCCCGCTGGTAATGTTTCCCACTCCTCTTGAATATACTCATACCAGCGATCGTTGTGCGCCTGAGCGCGATCGAATTCATCGATCGCGACAATACAATTAGCTGGTAAATAATCGAGTAGTGAATACCGTTCCTGCAAGTTATCTTCACCAAAAATCGTCCCAAAATTGACCGGAGTCAACATCAAACGCTCAATCTTATCCAGCGAACGTTGGGTACTCGCATCGAACTCCCGCAACTTATCCAATTCATCCCCAAACCACTCCAACCGCACGGGTAACTCCGCCGCCACTGGAAAAATATCGATAATGTCCCCACGCTGACTCCATTGCCCCTCAACCTCTACCAATGGCACTCGCTCATAACCCAGATCCACCAACTGGGTACCCAGCTTTTCGACATCTCCCTCATCTCCCACCCGCAATCTCAAACACCGCGCCGCAAACTCCGCTGGCGATGGCAAATGTGGCTGCAAAGCCAACGTGGTACACACGATCGCCACTCCAGTCTCTACTCTCCCGATCCCCCAGTCAGTGAGCGAAGCCGTTGGCGTAGTATCGCCATTGGTAATACTACCGTCTCCCAACGAGCCACCCAAAGATTGCACTTCCGCCAACCCCTGCATCTGACCCCAAATCATCTCAGATTCGAGGTTCACAGCCCCGTAGGGCGATGATTCTGTCGTCGGGTAGAAATAAATCGACTTCCAGCCCATCGCCTCTAATTGAGCCGCCCAGCGACCACCCTCTTCCACTGTCGCAGTGACTACTACGAGATGTTGTTGCGCTCCTTGCGCCAAAGCTGAAGCTACCAACCCTTTGGGTAAACGTGGTAATCCACTCAGATGCAGCGTTCCCTGCTGTTGCAGCTTTGAGAGCAGTTCCGCAGCCAGTTGGGAGCGTTCGAGGGTCCGAATCAGTGCAGAAAAAGCCATCGTTTCAGTCAGCAGTAGATAGTAAATAGCAGATATCCTGAACTGTGGCATCTTCATGGCAACAGATCGAGAGATCTTAGCTCTAATTCACACCTTAGCCGTTTTTACCAGATTTTTAAAGGGAAATTGGGTAGAGCTAAAATGTGGGTTCCGCTACAGCAATAATTTCTACTCTTCGATATCCACGAAAAATGTCGGGGCAATTCATGAATTGCCCCGACATCTTCGATCGAGCGGACTTAGATCTAAATCTAACCAAATCGACCGCTGATGTATTGTTGAGTGCGCTCTTCCTTGGGTGAATTGAAGATATTGCCGGTGTCATCGTATTCCACCAAATAGCCAAAGCGACTACCGCCCTCGCCAGCTTCAGCATTAAAAAAGGCAGTCTTGTCTGATACTCGTGCTGCCTGTTGCATGTTGTGGGTAACGATGATGATGGTAAACCGCTCCTTTAACTCCTGGATCAGATTTTCGATCTGCACCGTCGAAATCGGATCGAGTGCCGAGAAAGGCTCATCCATTAAGATTACTTCAGGTTCGATCGCGATCGTCCGCGCGATACACAACCGCTGCTGTTGTCCGCCAGAGAGCGACAAACCACTCTGTTGCAGCTTATCTTTGACTTCTGCCCACAGAGCAGCTTTGCGGAGCGATTGCTCGACGCGTTCGTCCATATTGCCCTTGAATCCAGCAATTCTTAGCCCAAATGCCACATTTTCATAGATGGACTTGGGGAAAGGATTTGGCTGTTGAAATACCATCCCAATCCGGCGGCGGACTTCAACTGGGTCGATTTTGGGGTCGTGGAGATTGGTACCGTGATAAGTGATTTCACCTTGGACTTTTGCACTGGGAATCAGATCGTTGAGACGGTTGTAGCAACGCAATAGCGTACTTTTGCCACAACCAGAAGGGCCAATGAAAGAGACGACGTTATTTTTGGGGATATCTAAAAAGACATTCCGCACCGCTTGGAAGGCACCGTAGAAGACTGAGACATTGTTTGTCTTAATTACGATATCCTTGTCCGTCAAAGCTGTCATAAAATTAGGGAATAGAGGATAAAAGTCCGATTGGTATGGGAAGTACACATCCCAATAATTTTTGAAGATCGATCGAGTGGCTTAAATCTGGTCGGGCATCTCCAGTGGAGAGCCTAATGTATTCATTGTTACATAAATTGAATACCACTTCACACAGCATTCCCAATATCTTGACAAATTCAGTCACCCTACCACCACAGTATTGAAAGTTAGTAAACTTTACGGCGCGAGACAATTCGAGCGATGATACTAATTGCTAAAATCATTACCAAAATTAGTAAAGCAGCTACCCAAGCTAATTGTTGTTGATTCTTGAATGGAGAAATTGCAAAGTTATAAATCAACACTGACAAAGTTGCTGTGGGTTGCCACAACCCTTGGACATCGTACTGATTGAACAAGGCGGTAAACAGCAATGGAGCCGTCTCTCCAGCCGCTCTAGCGACCGCGAGGATCGCACCAGTGGCGATAAACGGTAGTGATGCGGGTAGCACGATTTGGGTGACAGTTTCAAAGTTAGTCGCGCCGACACCTACAGCAGCCAGTCGCGTCGCCTTGGGGACAGATTTGAGTCCCTCTTCAGCCGTCCGAATAATTATCGGTAGCATCAACACGGATAGAGCCACCCCACCAGCGACAGCCGAGAAACCACCCGTCAGGAGTACGACAATCCCGTAAGCAAATAATCCAGCAATAATTGAAGGCACACCACTAAGGACGTTGGTGCAAAAGCGGACAAAGTGAGCGATCCAGTTGCCATTGCTGAACTCGACAGTGTAAATCGCCGTTAGCACGCCAAAAGGTATACTAATCATAGCACCGATGAGGCTGGTAAGCAGCGTCCCGATAATCGCGTTTCTAAATCCACCGCCGGACATCCCCGCCGCTGGTGGTAGCTCAGTAAAGACGGCTGGCGAAAAGCCACCGAGTCCATTGGCAATTACCATAAATAGAATCGAAGCAAGGGGAATAATCGCGATCGCTACACAAGCAAACACTAGTCCAGTCATCACTTTCCCAAATAACTGCCGCTTGGCAGAAACCGCAAACTGATTGCTATTAGGATCGGATTGAGAAGGTAATTCAGAGGATAAAGGAGTCATAAATTTTACATAAATAGCTGCAAGATGAGAAGATCGGTCGAGCGCATTTATCCCTTGCTAGAATTCAGTGGAGATGGTGTTACCCCCCAACCTCCCCGATCGAGCTACAGTATGTACACAAGTCGGCTGGACTTCGTTTGAGGTTGAATTTCGCCCGCAGCCCGCGGGGGGAGGGTAGGGTGGGTGGACGGGG
>JBBRVB010000010.1:0-28154 GCA_038247275.1 Chroococcales cyanobacterium | reverse complement strand
TTTGGCTGTCACCCCTGATTATCTGGACTTAGATCGATTGTAGGCATGAGAAAATCTGGGTTGAGCAAAAAGGTAAATTGTGGCATCAAAGTTGGCTTGACACTCACACTCGTCGCGCTTGGTGCTTGCCGTCCGACTAGTACGCCTCAACCCAGCCCGAAGCAAACCCCCGTCGAAGCCAAACTCGAACTAAATAATTTGGGTTTCGCGCAAGTCGATAAACAAGGGAAACCCTTGTGGAAAGTCCGCGCGCAGCAAGGTGTGTATGCACCCGATGGCAAGCGCGCTAAAGTGACTAATTTGAGCGGCGACCTGTACCAAGATGGTCAAATTATCATTCGGCTCACTGCGAAAAGTGGCGAGTTAGAACAAGCTGGCGAAAAAGTAATTTTGCGTGGTGATGTAATTGCCACCGACATTCGCAATAATTTAGTTCTGAGCGGTCAAGAAGTCGAATGGCAACCCAAAGCAGACCTATTTACGATTCGCGATCGCGTCCAAGCAAATCAACCCAAATTTCAGGTTAATGCCGATCTCGGTCAATATATCAGCCGTAAACAACAGTTGGATCTCAATGGCAAAATTACCGCCGTTTACGCCGATCCACGGTTGGCAATGCAGACAGAACATCTAACTTGGCTGGTGAAAGACCAAAAAGTGATTGGAGATCGTCCCACTCAGATGCAACGTTATCGCGGCACGACGATTACTGAGCGAGTCACCGCTAATCGCTTTTCGAGCGTACTCGATCGCAAAATCGTTAGTTTACAAGGAAAAGTCCGTTTAGATGCCACCAGCCCGGTAATTCAGACCACTGGGGAGTCATTCTCCTGGGATCTCGATCGAGAACTAGTTACCGCCGACCGACCCCTCACCATCTCTTACCCTCAAGAAGCAATGATATTTACTGCCAATGCTGGCGAACTAAATCTCAAAGCAGCAACAGCGACCCTCACGGGCAATGCGATCGGCAAATCTAACCGCAATCAAGCAAACCTTCGCAGCGATCGCTTAATTTGGCAGATTGCTTCCCAACAGCTCATTGGAACTGGTAATGTAGTTTATCAACAAGTCAATCCAGTCATCAAATTTACTGGTACTCGCGGTATTGGCAAACTTCAAGATCGCTCGATCGTCGTTAGTAGTGACGGTCAGCAACGAGTCCAGACCGAATTTATCCCTTAATAACAGCCGCGATCGCGAGCATTAATTAGTTAAACAGCAGCAGCAATCTCTTTTTCCTCGCACCAAATCTATTGCTGACTTAATGCCCCACACATCCCAATTCTCGTGTACCAGCCTGAGTCGAAAGCACAACTAAAACAACGCCGCCTGCACTTACGACAGCAACGCCGCATTAAAGCGATCGCCTCGATCTGGCGATTTATTTGCATGAGCGGGATTTTGGCGGGCTTAGGCTGGGCGATCGATCGATCTGATTGGACGATTTCTCGACCCGAGCAGGTGCGGATCGAAGGTAATCAATACTTGAGCGATTCAACAGTTCGATCGATGTTGGCAATTCCTTACCCAAAACTAATTATGGAGTTGGCACCCGCACAGATCGCCGACCGACTGATCCAGCGCAGTGCGGTCACTAATGTCAAAGTCGAGCGCGGCGTATTACCACCGCGCCTCATCGTCCAGATTCAAGACTTCCCCCCAGTCGCGCGGATTATGCAGACTGAGACGACTCATGCCCAAACATTTATCGATGAACGTGGGCTGCAACTGCCGCTGACTAGTTATCGTCCTGCGGTTTGGCGATCGTTACCTACTTTACAATTGAGACTGCCGACTCCAGGTCCTTGCCCGCAGTGGCCACAACTTTATCGAGCCGTACATGCCAGTCCAGTCGCGGTCGGGATTGTTGATTGTCGCAATCCCCAAAATTTAATCTTGCAGACAGAACTAGGTAAAGTGCGATTGGGATCGATCGGGAGTGCGGCGAAATTAAGTAATCAAATGCAACAACTCGATCGACTTCGCAACTGGCAAAAACATACCTTGGCAGAAGATGTGGAACTACTCGATCTCGAAAATCCTGACTCCCCCGAGTTCCAACTCAAGTCACCGACTACCACTGCTGACCCGTCTGAACCGCGATCGAACTAGCAGTTACTAGCTAGTTTAATACATGAGGCTACATCAATAGCATAGATGTAGAGATACTTAGGATTTAAAATAATTCCTCTACAATCTCTATATTACAGCTTAACGATTGTCTACCCAGTCATCGAGAGTAAGATGTGGATTACTCCATTCACGCCCCGGTTTGCTATTTCATGCCCAAATCCCAGACATCAAATGTCTAAGTAATTTCCAAAAATACCTATAATGCGGGTTACTATGCTTTACAAGGTTTAAAAATAACTAGTGCATGAATAACTCCAGCCCACATTCCTATCCAGGATTCAAAAGCCACTCAAGCCGAGACGGTTACACCACACCAAGGGATGAACAAATGTCTGAAGGGATCACTTTTAGCAGTGCAGCTCGCATCAAAGTTATTGGTGTTGGCGGCGGCGGTAGTAATGCGGTCAACCGGATGATTGCCAGCGATATCGAGGGGATCGAATTTTGGACGATGAATACTGACGCACAAGCTTTATCCCACTCTGATGCCACGCGGCGGATTCAGTTAGGTCAAAAACTCACCCGGGGACTCGGTGCTGGTGGCAATCCAGCCATCGGTCAAAAAGCTGCTGAAGAATCTCGTGAAGAAATCGCCCAAGCTCTGGAAGGAGCGGATCTCGTTTTTATCACGGCGGGGATGGGAGGTGGAACTGGTACGGGTGCCGCCCGGATCGTGGCGGAAGTCGCCAAGGAGATGGGTGCCCTGACTGTCGGTGTGGTAACGCGCCCCTTCACCTTTGAAGGTCGCCGCCGCACTAATCAAGCAGAAGAGGGTATCAGTGGACTGCAAAGCCAAGTTGATACCTTAATTATCATTCCCAATGATAAACTGCTTCAGGCAATCAACGAGCAAACCCCCGTCCAGGAAGCATTTCGGATTGCCGATGACGTACTGCGATCGGGTGTGCAAGGGATTTCGGATATCATCACCATCCCCGGTTTGATCAATGTTGACTTTGCCGATGTCCGCACCGTCATGGCTGATGCTGGTTCGGCATTGATGGGCATTGGCGAAGGATCTGGCAAGTCCCGAGCGCGGGAAGCGGCAATTCAGGCGATCACTTCACCACTCCTCGAATCTTCGATCGAAGGTGCGCGTGGTGTAGTCTTGAATATTACTGGCGGTTCGGATATGACCCTCATCGAAGTCAATACCGCAGCGGAAACGATTTATGAAGTCGTCGATCCCAATGCCAATATTATTTTTGGTGCGGTGATCGATCCTCAGATGCAGGGCGAAATGCGAATTACGGTGATTGCCACCGGATTTACTGGCGAAATTGCGGAGCCAAGTAGTCGCCCTCGGACAACTAGCACCCCTGCGCGTGCCAATCCAGCTCCCCCAGCCGAGCAACGTAAACAAACCCCCAGTCCGAGTATGAATGAGAGTTTTCCCAAACCTCAACCAACTCAAAATGCTGGTGCTGACTTACCTGCTTTTTTGCAAAATCGTCGTCCTAAATAACTCTGGTAGCGGCGATCTTCTCCACAGTAGCAGTCACTCGCTTGAGTTATTGCTACGAGGTGGGAATAGTTGATGTCGAACTTGTTTCAAGTTCGACATCAACACTGGCAAACAGCAGTTGGTAGCTCTAAACTTGGGACTCATTCTTTTGCATTAGCCAGATAAATTGTCCGTAGTTAATGTTACACTCGACATTAACTACAATTATCAATTCTGTCATTGCTGGAGCGATCGCCATACTTAGCAGCCTGCAAGCACACCATCAAACATGTATCAGTCTAAATTGATACGAAAATCATGACTCAATCATCACAGTATAGCATTCCTTCAGGCACACCCACTATGTCATTAAAGCAACTAAATGTTAAGATTCCCGAGCAAGAACTCCGTATTCTCGAAGCTTTTGCTGAGAAAACCGAACGCACCAAGACTGATATTATTAGGGAATTTATTAGATCTTTACAGGCTAAAATTTGACAGTTAGTTCGGATCTCAACCTGCATCGATACGATCTACCGATCGGTGCAGGTGAATTTTGACCGATCGGGATTTAGCTGCTCAACTTGGCAATTTGCCCCCAGACATGCCCCGTCGCGCGGTGAACTTCCGCCACGATCGACCTAGGTAAAAACCGGAGTATAATTAAGATATCTAGTCTCAAGACAGTAACTAATTGTGTCATCTTCACAACCGCATTGGCGATCTCCGAGCCGCACTGATATCACTCGGTTTTGTAAATCGGGATTGTTACTCGGTTTGACATTGATGCCAATTTTGCTATCTAGCTGTAATGGGAGAACATCGATTCAAAATACGCTAGCACCAGATCCCCAGCTCGATCGACCAGTCGCCACCGCCACCGGAGCCTCAGCAGCAACTAATCTTCCTGCCGATTTTCCTCAGTACCCTCAAGCAAAACTGCAAACCACAGCGCAAACTGAAGATCGAGGCACGATCGCTACTTGGACGACTCCAGATCCGATCGAGTCCGTCTACAAATTTTATCAAACCGAACTAGCTGCCAAGCAATGGCAAATTACCACTGTACCCACCGACACTACACCCCAATTAATCGCCACCCAAGATCGATCGAGTGTGACGATCGCCCCTCAAGTTAGCACGGAACAGCCGCAAGCCGGAGTGACTACCTATACAATTAGTTTCCTGGCACCTGCGGCAACACCAACGCCTAGCACTCCGACATCTTCAACAGATCCCACTCCCAGCCCAACATCGATCGGGAGTAATTTTGCGCCTACCAATACTGGCGACTATCTCGCCGATTTAACCAAGCTTGGTGTCTTAGCCAGTACCGATACCACTGCGGCTGGCAAGATGCCCCCCGCCAATCGCACCGTTACCCGCCGGGAGTACGCCCGCTGGTTGGTAGCTGCTCACAACCGAATTACCGGTACCAAACCCACCCAGCAGCTCAAATTGGCAACTAGTGATGCCAAACCAGCTTTTAGCGACGTGCCCAGTACCGATCCCGATTTTCCCAGTATTCAAGGTTTAGCCGAAGCGGGAATCATCCCCAGCACCCTCAGCGGCGACGCTACTAGCGTCCTGTTCCGCCCTAATGCCCCTCTAACGCGGGAACAGATGATTTTGTGGAAAGTACCCCTCGACACGCGACAACCCCTCCCTGTCGCCTCTCTAGATGCCGTTAAACAAACCTGGGGCTTTCAAGATGCTGGTAAAGTCGATCCCAAAGCTTTGCGTGCGGTATTAGCTGATTTTCAAAGTGGCGAACAATCGAATATCAAACGGGTGTTTGGCTACACTACGTTGTTTCAACCTAAGAAGACAGTTAATGTGGGCGAGGTGGCGATCGCGATTTGGTATTTTGGAGCCAATAGTGAAGGCTTATCTGCTCGTGATGTCATCGGGAGCGATCGTCAAATTAATTAATAGCTAATAATTAATATTTATTTTTCGTGACGATCGAAGTCTTAGGAAAACTTAGTTAGGAATCCTAATAATCGCTGCGATGTTGGTGTGAGTAAAGTGCGGCGATAAGCATCTGCGGCTTTCTTAATCCCTTCGGCTTGAGTTGGGTAAGGATGAATCACACTCGACAAACCATTTAAGCCAATTTTATTAACAATTGCGGTGGTAATTTCCGAAATCATCTCTCCAGCATGAGGTGCCACAATCGTGGCTCCGAGAATTCGATCCGAGCCTTTTTGGTGCAGAATTTTGATAAATCCTTCAGTTTCCCCATCAACGATCGCGCGATCTACACTGGTAAATGGAATCTTAATTATCTCCATCTCGACACCATGCGATCGAGCCTCATGTTCGTACATGCCTACATGAGCAATTTCTGGATCGGTGTATGTTACCCAGGGCATCACTAAGCTACTAACTTTAGATTTTCCCAACCCAAAGGGAGCGAACAAGGTATTCTTAATTACAATTCGGGCAGCAGCATCGGCGGCATGGGTAAACTTCCAGTTCAAGCAGACATCCCCTGCTGCAAAAATCTTGGGATTAGTTGTTTGAAGATAGTCATTAACCTTAACTCCGTGGCTGTCATACTCTACGCCAACTGCTGCTAAATTTAATCCTTCCACATTTGGTGTGCGCCCAGCTCCAATTAGAATCTCATCAACGATGACTGATGCGGGTATGCCATCACGGAGATAGTGCAGTATTTTTCCTTGACTAGTTGCTTCTACATACTGGATCTGAGTATCCATTGCCAAGTCAATTCCTTCTTTAATTAAGTTACTTTGAATAATTTCCGCAGCATCAGTATCCTCTTTATTTAACAGGTGCGAATGGTGATGAAATAGAGTTATCTTGGCTCCCAATCGACCAAAAGCTTGAGCCAATTCACAGCCGATCGGACCGCCACCAATTACCGCTAACCGGCTGGGTAATTCAGTTAGTGAAAAAACATTTTCATTAGTTAAGAAGCCTATCGCTTCAATGCCAGGAATTGACGGTGTAACGGGTCTAGATCCCGTCGCGATCGCAGCTTTTTTATAATAGAGTTTTTTACCATCAACTTCTACCGCATGATTACGATCGAATTGAGCAGATCCTAAAAAAACATCGACCCCCAAATCTTGAAAGCGACTTGCAGAATCATAATGGCTAATATCTGCTCTAAGTCTTCGCATCCGAGCCATCACTGCTGGAAAATCAACTTCGATTTTTGAACTTACATCGATGCCAAAGTTTTTAGCATTCCACAGATTGCCGACAATCCGAGCAGAACGAATGATAGCTTTAGAAGGAACACAACCAACATTTAAACAATCTCCGCCCATGAGATGTTGTTCGATTAATGCCACTTTTAGACCCAAACCTAAACCGGCGGCA
This sequence comes from Chroococcales cyanobacterium, assembly GCA_038247275.1. Classification (GTDB taxonomy): domain Bacteria; phylum Cyanobacteriota; class Cyanobacteriia; order Cyanobacteriales; family Chamaesiphonaceae; genus Chamaesiphon. The sequence continues at coordinate 21,223 of JBBRVB010000010.1, read as the reverse complement.
CCTGCGGCGATGACCAATCCAGCCGTACCCGCACCAATGATGACTAGATCGTAAAGAGGTGCAGGATCGGGGTTAATCCAGTTAGGTGGATGGACGAAGGATACTAGTTTTTGATTGTATTCATCCATTGGAAGGACGTTGATATTTTTAAAATCTGGATCTGCCATAGTATATAAATTAATTTATTAGTAGGTAAATATCTGGAAATCTAGTAAAGGTAATCTTTTAAGGATTTAACTTATCTGTAGCAAACCTAAATAAATTGTGAGAATGTCTTCTTCTCTTCTCTGTCTTGTCTCGCTTTTTACGTCGGGGAACCCGACGAGCGCGAGCCGCTGCGCCCTCTGTCTTGATTCGCTAAACCCTCGGGGAACCCGAGGAGCGCGAATCGCTGCGTCTCTGCGGTTAAAATAATCTTATGACTGATTTAGGATTGCCATAATCGATATTCGACTAGATAAGTTGGAAAAAGTAATTCTCGATCGCTTAGTCTGAGGTTTGATTGGATAAGACTTCGTTTAAAGCTTGCCGAGCTACTTTCGTTACATAAATCGTTACGGCAATTGTCGAAATCAGACCGATAATCCGCATCGCCCATTGGAGCGTCGGGTTGCCAGGTTGGGCATCAGTCCCAATCGTGGCCAAACTACCAGCCAGAGAACCGATATACACATACATAATCGTGCCTGGAATCATGCCAACAGAAGCCAGCACATAGTCTCTGAGCGAAACTCCCGTTACGCCATAGGCATAATTGAGGAGATTGAACGGAAAAATCGGTGAGAGTCGCGTCAGTAATACAATCTTGAATCCTTCCCGCTCCACAGCTTCATCGATCGCTTGAAATCGGCGATCGTCAGCGATCTTCTTGGCGACCCATCCCCTTGCCACATACCGCCCGACGAGGAAAGCCGCAGTAGCTCCAAGTGTGGCTCCAATGAACACATACACAGCACCCATCACGATGCCAAAAACGACCCCAGCACCCAGTGTGAGTAACGACCCTGGCAAGAAGGCAACTGTGGCAATGACATAAAGCCCGATAAATGCGACTGCACCGATACTACCAAGACCCTCAATCCACTGGAGGGCAGTTTTCAACCAGATTTGAGGATTGAACCCTGAAGCGGCTGGAGTGGCTGTTTGCGCCCAAGCTGCTGCGGGAAAAAGGATGAGAGTAATGCCAAGCGCGATCGACATCAAGGTGATAATTTTAGCCAGCTCTACCCAGCTTCTAGTGGGAATAGTTGGGTTAGTTTTGCGCTGAGGCTGGAGATCGAACCAATTTATTATTGTCAAAAGTAATATGCTCCCGAACCGCTCAAGAAACCGATCGATCTGGCTGTATCCAATCTAGCAAAAATCTCACATGACTTGTCGATCGGTTCTGCTGGCAATGGGTATCGGCGTTCTCCATGCTCGCAGGCTGTATCAATGCCAACGCCAACTTCAACGATCGAGTACACTAAAAAATTGGTGGCGCGCTTGGTGGCTGAGATCTTCATTAACACCCCATTCTACCCATTCGTAGGGGTTTAGAGCCTCCTGCCTTTAGGCAGATAGTTGCTAAGAGCGAGTTTAAATCTCCCTCCTAATAACTTCGCTATCAACTGTCAACTGTCAACTGTCAACTGTTTACCAAAACATCACTGGCACGCGAGTATTCTAGGTCAGTCACAGCAGCAGTCATGTATGAAAAATCTAGTTTTAATCGGCGGTGGTCACAGCCATGCGATCGCGCTCCGGCTGTTGGGGCTATATCCTGTGCCCGATCTCAGTCTGACGTTGATTACGGATGTGCTGGCTACTCCTTACTCGGGGATGTTACCCGGTTATATCGGTGGATTTTACACATATTCGGAGTGCCATATCCAGTTACGCGATCTTGCCCAATTTGCTGGCTCAAGGCTGATTTTGGACAGCGCGATCGGATTAGACTTACCAAATCAGCAGGTAATCTGTCGATCGCAGCCCCCCGTGACATTTGATTGGCTGTCAATCGACATTGGGAGTACTCCAGCGATGGCGGCGATTCCAGGGGCGGTAGAATATGCAACTCCCGCTAAACCAGTCCCCCAGTTATTGGCTGTCTGGGATCGCCTGGTAGCCGCAGTCCAATCTCAGCCAGCAAGTTTTGGAAATCGCCCCCTCCGGCTGGGGATTGTCGGTGGTGGTGCGGGTGGCGTAGAATTGGCTGTGACGATGCAGGCACGGCTTTGCCAGTTGTTCACAGCCGGTGGATTGTCGCCCGATCTAGTCGAGGTGCATCTGTTTCATCGTCAAACTAACTTGATGACAGAGTATCCAACTGGTGTCGGACAGTGTTTTTACCAATTACTAACTCAACGCGGCATTTATTTGCATCTTGGTGAAACCGTGCAGCAGATCGCGGTGGTGCCTGAATCTAGACCCCTTGAAAAGATGATTCACTGCGAATCAGGCTTGAGTATGCCTTGTGACCAGATTTTTTGGGTGACTCAGGCAACCGCCCCCACCTGGCTGAAAGCATCTGGGTTAGCAACCGATGACCGAGGTTTTATTTTGGTTAATGACACTCTGCAATCCATTTCACATCCTCATGTCTTTGCGACGGGTGATATTGCGACAACCCTCCACCATCCTCGCCCCAAAGCCGGTGTCTTTGCCGTCCGCCAGGGCAAACCCTTGGTCGAAAACCTGCGTTCGATCGTCTCAGCACGACCGCTCCGCCCATTTTATCCCCAAAAACGTTATCTCGCACTGATTGGCACGGGAGAAGCCCGCGCTGTGGCTGCTTGGGGTCGATATTGGCTTGGCCCCTTAGCTTGGTTATGGTGCTGGAAAGATTGGATCGATCGCCGCTTTATGGCGCAGTTTAGCAAGTTGCCAGGATCGAGCATTCAGCATCCTTCGCCAGCACCAAACGGAAAGCGTCATCGCGATCGATAACAGCGGCATACTAGGAGACGGGGAGCTGAACGCGCCAATTAAATTATCATCAGTCATTTGAGATGAAGTCTACTGAGAAAATTTCGATTATTATCCCCGTTCTCAATGAGCTGAAGACGATCGCCGCAACTCTAGCCACTACCAATACTGGTAAGCAGATCGAAGTCATCGTTGTGGATGGGGGTTCTGTTGATGGCACCTTAGAACTAGTTCGATCGTTGGGCGTAACTGTATTATCGTCACTTGGGGGTCGCGCCGTCCAGATGAATGCGGGTGCGGAAGTTGCCACTGGCGACATCCTCTTATTTCTCCATGCAGATACACTATTGCCACCGGAGTTTGACACGATGATACGGACGGCAATGCAGTCGCCTCCACCAGCAGGTAGCCAGGTTGCGATCGCAGGGGCATTTAGATTACAAATTGATGCCCCCGCGAGGAGTTTTCGGGCGATCGAACGCGGTGTAAATTGGCGATCGCGTTTTTTGCAAATGCCTTATGGCGATCAAGCGATCTTTCTCAGAGCGACAACATTCGATCGCCTGGGTGGTTTTTTGGAACTACCTATTATGGAAGATTTTGACTTGATGTGCCGCCTAAAACGCTGGGGACGCATTACCATGATCCCTATACCAGTCATCACTTCAGCCCGCCGCTGGCTCAAAAAAGGAATTTTGAAAACGACACTCATCAATCAAACGATTATTTTGGCTTACCTAGTGGGAGTTTCGCCGCAGCGACTGATGCGCTGGTATCGGAAAGATCCGGATTAGTTGCCCTATCTAGCTTCACCTTCATCTCAATCGAAACCCTCTTTAGCCGCAGATCCTTATGACCTATCTCGACACTACCGCCAAATTTTACACTGAAGTCGCCCAAGCCCCGCAAGTTGGTCTCTGTTGCGTCCAAAGTAGTCCTTTGCAACTACCTGGACTAAAAATTCCGATCCAGATGCAGGAGATGAACTATGGCTGTGGCACCACGGTACATCCTAACGAACTAGCTAACGACCCAACCGTACTCTATGTCGGTGTCGGGGGTGGCTTAGAAGCCCTGCAATTTGCTTACTTCTCCCGTCATCAGGGTGCGGTAATCGCGATCGATCCAGTAACCGCCATGCGGGAAGCTGCGACGCGGAATTTAGAGCTGGCTGCTGGCGAAAATGCTTGGTTCGAGCCAGGTTTCGTCGAAATTCGCGCCGGAGATGCTTTCAAACTACCCGTTCCCGATGCTTCGGTAGATGTAGTCGCTCAAAATTGTCTATTTAATATTTTCAAACCAGCAGATCTACAGCTAGCTTTACAAGAAGCTTGGCGAGTGTTGAAACCCAACGGACGCTTACTAATGAGCGATCCGATCGCGACTCGCCCGATTCCCGCACATCTGCAAAGCGACGAACGACTGCGGGCGATGTGTTTGTCAGGAGCGATGCTCTACGAGCAATATATCGAACAGCTCGTCGCTGCTGGCTTTGGACAAGTGGAAATCCGTGCGCGTCGTCCCTACCGACTACTCGTTGGCGGAGCCTCTCCTCTGGAGAATCGCCAAAATTATGGTTTGGAGGCACATTTACTCCTCGAAAGTCTCGACTCTGTTGCTTTTAAAACACCAGTTCCTGAAGATGGTGCGTGTATCTTTACAGGCAAAACAGCTATTTATGTTGGAATAGAAGCTTATTTCGACGATCGAGCGGGACATATTTTACAACAGGGTGTTCCGGCTGCTGTCTGTGATAAAACTGCTGCAAATTTAGCTAATTTACATCCATCAGAAATCCTTGTCACTAATTCAACTTGGCATTATCAAGGTGGGGGCTGTTGTTGAATTAATTAATAATTGATAATTGATAATTGATAATTGATTTATTAAATGAGGGCTTGAACTTCAGTTAATTAGTGGGACGACACGACTAAAAACGTGGGTTAAGATCTCACTCAAAATATTACCGGTTGTATTTTTCAGAGTTCTGAATACTCACAGTTTTAGCCTTATCGTTCCAGTAGGGTGGGCAGTGCCCACCAGTTAGATCTTAGGCATAGTATATCTAGCAAATAATTACATTTGTTTTAAAATATTAGAAGTAAAATGATTCAGCAACAAGCCACGCCGATCTCTTTAGATACCATTACACCTTTCGATCGAAAGTTAGATGTACCTTTAACTAAAAAGTCAATTTCTATTTTACAAATCAATCTCGGCAAACGCTGTAATCTAGCTTGTAGCCATTGTCATGTCGAAGCTAGCCCCAGCCGTACCGAAGAACTTACGCCTGAAGTTGGCGATCGACTTATCGAACTCATCCACAAATATCCACAGCTTAGAGTGGTAGATCTTACTGGTGGTGCGCCAGAAATGCTCTATGGTTTTAAGCCAATTGTCGAGGCAGCAAGAGCCGATCGCAAAGAGGTAATCGTCCGCTCTAATTTGACAATTTATTTTGTCAAAGGGTTTGAAGATATTCCCGAATATTGCGCTCATCATCAAGTTAGAATCGTTGCTTCCCTGCCCTGCTACCTAGCTGATAACGTCGATAAAATGCGCGGTAAGGGGGTATATGATGAATCAATTAAAGCACTCCAATGGCTAAATCGGCTCGGCTACGGTCGAGATCCCAATTTAATTCTCGACTTAGTTTATAATTCACCACTACCCAGTTCTGAAAATTTCTCCCTCGCCCCTAATCAAATTCAACTCGAACGAGATTATCAAGTATTCTTAAAGAAACATTTTGAGATTGATTTTAATCATCTCTTGACAATTACTAACCTGCCAATGGGACGTACTAAGTTATACCTAAACCATCGAAATCTTCACATACCATATTTACATTTCTTAGAGTCTCATTTTAATGCCAGTACAGTCGAGCATTTGATGTGTCGAAATCAGCTTTCGATCGATTATCTCGGCAATGTCTATGATTGTGATTTTAATCAGATGGAAAATTTACCCGCAAAATATCGCGATCGTCCGCTGACAATTACCCAATTACTAGCAGCGGGTACGCTAGATTTAATCGATGAGATCCAAACTGCCCCCTACTGCTATGGTTGTACGGCTGGATGCGGCTCTAGCTGCGGTGGAACTCTAGTTTAGAAAATTTGAACCGATGAATTTAGCACCACCAGCACCGGCACGTTTGATTGTCTTCACCCGTTATCCAGAGCCAGGACAGGTCAAAACTCGCCTGATTCCAGCTTTGGGAGCCTTGGGAGCGGCAACCGTTCATCGCCAGATGACCGAGCATACCCTATCACAGGTCAGAAAACTTCACAGCACCCAGGGCATCTCGATCGCTGTCCATTTCGATGGCAACAGCGATCGGCAAATGCAGGATTGGTTGGGAGCGGATTTGGTCTATCAGTCTCAACCCAGCGGCGATCTGGGCGCACGGATGGCGAGATCGTTCTCTGATGCGTTCCAAGCTGGAGTCGATTCTCCAGGGGAGAGGCTCCGCCAACGAGTGGCGATCGTCGGTACGGATTGTCCGGGATTGGATGCGGAACTGATGGGCACAGCCTTCGAGCAGTTGCTGACTCACGATCTGGTCATCGGACCGGCGATCGATGGCGGTTACTACCTGATCGGGCTGCGTTATTTCGTCCCAGAGTTGTTTGTTGACATTAGCTGGAGCACAGATCGAGTCCTGATCCAGACTGTGGCAATTGCTCGCAAGCTGAACTTATCAGTTGGCTATCTACCGATCCTCGCTGATGTCGATCGTCCCGAGGATTTACCTGTGTGGGAGCAGCTTGGGGTCGAGAAATGATTAATTAGTCAGTAAATTTGTACCTAAACGCCCTAAACGTTAAACTAGTCAGTATCGATCGAATTCTAACAAGTATGCACCTGCTGTGGTTTCGCCGCGACTTACGACTGACTGATAAATTAGTTATGACGATCGTCATATTCTTTCGATCGAATTTAGCATTAGAGGATATCTGGATCGATACCTAATTCTCGCAGCTTATTATCTCTTTTCTGTTTCTCAATTTCTAGTTGTTGTTTATCTGTTTCCAATTGCTGTTTCTCGATTTCCAATCGCTGATTATCCGCACGAATCGTATCGCGTTCGGTGGCAATATTATCAAAAGTTTCAAAAATTTGTCCATCGGGATGGATGAGTTGCAGCTCGGTTCCATTCAATCGAAAGTTAATTCCCAAACGCGGACTAGTCCAGCCGGTCATCTCATCGATGCGTTCTAGATAAAGATCTTCACTGCGTTGATAGCCTTTTAAAATATACCGATCTGGATCGTAAATATAGTATTCTTCCACACCACAACGGGCATAAATCTGTAATTTTCGATCCATTTCTCCCTCTGTGTTACCTGGAGAAAGAATTTCAAATACCACTTGCGGTGCGATATTATCTTCTTGCCATTGCTTATAAGAACCCCTGTCACCTTTCGGTCTACCAAAGACGACCATGACATCTGGAGCCACTCGATATTTCGGATTACCTTCGATCGGATACCATAGTAAATCGCCCGCCACAAACACTAGTTCTTCATCGCGAAACAGCCAATCTAGATTGCCATGAATGGTAGTAATCAAACGAAATTGTTTGGTATTATCTGCCATCGGTAAACCGTCACTATCTGGATAAATAATCTCGTTACTAGTAGCTAGCATCAATCTTACGCTCTTTACTTAGTTTTTTACAGGTGCTTTGCTCTCGATCGAAGCCAATGATTCTATTAGCTTTTTATTTGACAAATCCCACATTAATTCCAATTCTTCAGCATTAATAGGTTTGCCTCTTTGCATACCCAATGTCAACTGCCGATCGGATCGATTACCTTCGATCGATAAGTGGCAGCAAGAGTAGGCTATGTTTCTTAGTCCAACCTATTCTATTATAGAAATTAGATGCTGGCGTGAGCCGAATCAAAGTTGTCTCACGCCAAGACATTAAAAATCGCTAAAGTTCGCGATCGAGTCTACAATCCGTTTCACCACTTCATCGACACCAATTGCGCCTAATTCGCCCTCAATCCGGGTGCGAATGCTAATCGTGTGGTCTTCGACCTCTTTACCGCCAATGATGCCCACAACGGGGATTTTCTCCTTCTCAGCGTTGCGAATCATCTTGCCTAACCGCTCGTTGCTAGTATCTACTTCAGCGCGTACGCCCAGAGCGAGTAATTTAGCACAAACTTCTTTCGCAAACGGCATAAAGTCTTGAGCCACAGGTACTAATCGCATTTGAACGGGAGCCATCCACAGCGGGAAATCGCCAGCATACTCTTCGATCAAAATCCCGATCAACCGTTCGAGTGAACCGAACGGTGCGCGGTGAATCATGACTGGACGTTGGCGGCTACTGTGTTCGTCGATGTATTCTAGTTCAAACCGTTCGGGGAGATTGTAATCTACTTGAACAGTCCCTAATTGCCACTCGCGATCGAGTGCATCACTAAAGATAAAATCAAGTTTGGGGCCATAAAAAGCCGCTTCGCCAATACCGATAAAATGATCCATACCCAGCTTTTCAACAGCACGGGTAATTGCGCCTTCGGCTTTATTCCAAGCATCATCAGTCCCGATATATTTATCAGAAGTTGGATCGCGGAAACTCAGCCGTGCTTTGAAGTTTTTGAGGCGAAGTTTTTCAAATACGGAGAGGATGAGATCGACCACATTTAGAAACTCCTCATCTAATTGTTCGGGAGTGACAAATAGGTGAGAATCATCGACTGTAAAGCCGCGCACGCGAGTCAAGCCACCGAGTTCGCCAGATTGCTCATACCGATAAACCGTTCCAAATTCTGCATACCGAATCGGTAAGTCTCGATAAGAACGCAGTTCGCTTTGGTAGATTTGGATATGAAACGGACAATTCATCGGCTTCATTACAAAGCCAGTATCAGCCGCAATATCTTCAAGATTGTCCGCCATAATTGGGAACATATCTTCTTTGTATTTCTGCCGGTGTCCCGACTTCAAAAATAGATCGGTTTTGGCAATATGTGGCGTGACGACAGGTAAATAACCACGCTTAGTCTGTTCTTTTTTAAGGAAGTCTTCCAGGGTACTCCGCAGAATTGTCCCTTTCGGTGTCCACAATGGCAGACCAGGACCGACTAATTCTGAGAAGATAAACAGTCCTAGTTCTTTGCCAATTTTGCGATGATCGCGACGGAGGGCTTCTTCCTTGCGGCGTTCATATTCGGCGAGTTGTTCGGGAGTTTCCCATGCGGTACCATAGATGCGTTGTAGTTGCGCCTTGGTTTCGTCGCCGCGCCAATAGGCACCAGCAACTGATTCGAGTTTAAAGGCTTTGGGGTGCAGATCGCCAGTATTTTCCAAATGCGGCCCCGCGCACAAGTCCCACCATTTATCGCCGAGGTGGTAAATGGTAATCGGTTCTTGCAATCCGGCGAGAATTTCTAATTTGTAGGGTTCGTTGAGCGCGGAAATTCGGGCTTCGGCTTCGGCTCTAGTGACTTCTTCGCGGACTACTGGCAATTTCTGATTGACAATCTTGATCATCTCTTTCTGAATTGTCTTCAGATCCTTATCTGTGAAGGCATCAGGGCTGTCAAAATCGTAGTAGAACCCATTTTCGATCCAGGGACCGATCGTCACCAGAGCCTTGGGGAATAGCTTCTGTACCGCCATCGCCATGACGTGAGAGGTGGTGTGCCTAATTTTTTTGAGGGTTTCCGATTCGCTGGTTTTGGGGAGATGGATTTTCGCTGGCTGTTCGGCGTTGGACATGAATTTACTTTCAGACTGCTAATCTCTATTCTAGACTTTAGCGGCTTGGAGTCGATCGAGTTCGGTGAGGACTTCCTGACTGTGAGCGGTTGGATTGACATCCGTAAATGTTGCTCGGAGGACACCTTTGGGATCGATAATAAAACTATGTCGCATCGAGTAAATCCCCATCCACGAGCCGTAAGCTTTACTAACCGCGCCATCCGTGTCGGCTAGGAGTGGAAATTTCAATCCTTCCGAGTCACAAAATTCGGCATGAGAATCGATCGAATCAGCACTAACGCCCACAATTTCGGTTTGACGCTGCTGGTATTTATTAATGTCTTGTTGAAATCTCCGTGCTTCTAGCGTGCAGCCGGAGGTGAAATCTTTCGGATAAAAATATAAGACTACCCATTTTCCAGCGTAATCCGCTAGTGAGATCGTGCCAGATCCCGTGTTAGTCGGTAATGTAAATGTCGGTGCGGCAAGATCTTTAGTTGGTAGGGTGCCACCCATCGCTCGGGCGGCTGGTACAAAATTTCCCCATCCGAAAATCGCGATCGCACAAATTGCAATTAGATTAGTTAAAAAGTAACGTCGATTCATGAGGTAGGGGGTAGGGGATAGGGGATAGGGAATAGCGAGACAAGATAGTGGATAGAAAATTAATGGAACGCTGACATTTTTATTATTACAGCCTAACCTCTAACCCCTATTCCCTATCCCCTATTCCCTAAATACTACTTCGATCGATAGTAAATCTTCGATCCGGTATTCGAGACATAGTGACAGTTCTCCTTGGCATCCCAGAAGGCTGCCCAGATGGAGCGATCGGATTTACGATAATAAGTCCCTAGAACTGGTTTAATCGCCTCTGTAGCCTCTAGGAGGTGGTAGTGAGGGATCGATAGGAAGATATGATGAGCGACGTGAGTACCGATATCATGGTGAATATTGTTAATAAAACCATAATCGACATCGATCGTCGAAATCGCACCCTTGAGGAAGTACCAATCTTGACCGCGATACCAAGGAATATCATCATCGGTGTGATGGAGGAAAGTAACTAAATCCAACCAGACGACAAATCCTAGATAAGGCATGAGGTAGAACTTCACCAGCCACAACCAACCCCAAGTAAATGTCCCCGCAGCTACTAGAGCTACCATCGCCGCACACCAAATAGTGCTGGTGATGACATCCCATTTTTCGGACTCGCGAAACAGAGGACTAGCGGGGTGAAAGTGCGATCCGCCGGGACGTTCGGGAGAACGACGGAATAAATATAATGGATAAGCAAGTAATAAAGTCAGATCGAAGCGGAGAAATTTCTCCCAGCCTGCCATGTCTTGATATTTAGCTTCAGAGACAGGATACCAACTTTCGTCGGTTTCGATATTGCCAGTATTTTTGTGATGTGTCCGATGGCTGATCCGCCAGCCATGATAGGGCACTAAAATAAACGAATGAGAGATATGTCCAACGAGATCGTTAAGCCACTTGTGACGGGAGAACGAACCATGTCCGCAGTCATGTCCGATCACAAATAGTGCCCAAAACATGGTTGCTTGTGCAAACCAGAAAATCGGGTAAAACAGCCAAGAGTCTAACTTGTACGCGATCGCATACAGACCAGCTACAATTACGACATCACGGAAAAAATAAGACAGGGACTTCCAGGTAGAAGGCTCAAAACAATGTTTGGGAATCGCTGATCGGACATCTTGAATCGTGAATGGGAGCCTTTCTCGCTCAAATGCAGATGCGTCGTGATTTACTGGCTTGACTAAATTAGATTGCACGTACTTTTAAAATTTACCTGATAATAGACCAACCGCATTGTTACACTCAGCAACAATTTTCGCAACCAAGAAATCGCGGGATCGGTCATTATTTATTAGGTGCGGGGACAATGGGACTGGAGAACTGGGGAAATTGTGCTGTTGCCATTACCCATTACCCCTTCCCCCCGCCCATCCGAATTTCTGAGTAGAAAGAAGCAAGTGAATCACCACTGGCTTGGGTAACAATGGTGGTACGGAGTCGGACATTATCGCTTTCAAACCACACTCGCTCGTCCGAGCGGATATTTCCATCCTCTGTTACCAGAGTGAGCGCGTTATCATCACCGAGCGCATATTGAGCCACTTGAGGGGGGCGAGTATTGCCACTGGTAAGATGATAGAATTTGCCAGTCATGGCTGCTGGTGCATCGGGAATGGCAATTGCGATCGATTCACCTTGTGGAGTTGTCGATTGGGGCTGCGTATCCCAGCTAATCGTCCCTTTCCATGTATATTTCACACCACCCCAAATGGAGCTAGGATCGGCACCTGCTTGTTGACATAGTTGGAGTACTTGAGGATTGTCTGTGGGCAAAATTTCGATAATGAGATCGGATTTGCCGTGTTCTGACTGTTTCAAGGTTAGATGTTGACTAGTTTTTTGGGAGAACCATTTGCCAGCACTTAACTCAAAAAATTCGCGGACATTCATGATTTAGAGGGTAGAGGGTGGAGGGTAGGCTTTAGGTTTTAGGTTTTAGGCTTTAGATCTGGAAGGGACATCCAAAATAATCATCTACTAGCACAGGTGGGTTTTAGATTGCGATGCCTACAGCTAGATACCGCCAACGGCTGTTGCTAACGCGCAAGACGTTCAGCCCTCACATTGGCAGCATATTATGCTCGCGTAACCCCCTAAACAGTATAACCTTCCCCATCCCCACTCATTTAGCCTTCCATGCGTTGCAAACAGATCGTTGCGGCGGCAGAGACATTGGGATGACTATCTTTGGTGAGATACTTGAGTGCGGAGATACTCTTGGGCGTGGGTAATTGTGCTAAAGCTTCCGCTAGGCGTTGGCGCACCAGCCAGTCTTCAGCCTCGATAAACGTGACTAGCTTGTCTACAGCAGCTAGGGCTTTAATCTCGCCTAGTGCGGCAATTGCGGCTTGCTGGAGGACTACTTCTGGTGAATCTAGAGCCTTCATGAGTACGTCAAAAGCGCGTGGATCTTTGAGATTGCCCAGCGAGACAGCCGCACTAAAGCGTACTAGCCAGTCAGTATCTTCATAAAACGCCCTGACGAGTGCTTCAAAGGCGCGGATATCTTCTAAGTAACCCAGTGCGCCGGCGGCATCGGCACGAATCCCATAATCTGGGTCATTCGCCAGGATATCGATCAAAATCGGGTAAGATTCTGGTGTGACTTTGATCCCTAAAGCGAATACTGCCATCGATCGCAGTTGTAGGCTTTGATCATTGAGCACTTTTTTGATCAATGGTAATGCCACGTCCGCAGGTACATTTCGTAGTGAGGCTAGTGCTACCATTCGATCGCGCAAATCTGGACTTTCCAACTGTTGTGTCAGTAGTGCTGTCTCTGTTGGTTTTAGATCGTTCATATACTTTTGACCATGCTTTATCTTTAAATTGTAACAAATTTTATTAATCTCACGGCTAGACAGATATTTTTGAGACTGTACTGAGACTGCGCTCAGTGTGCAGCAGCCGATTTGTCTAGTCGGAACGTACCATCCGATCGAAGCACCCCGATAAATATCCATGCTTACCCCGCTTGACTCAACTCATCTATGCCAACTTACTGCGACGCAAATTCAGGAAATTTTAGTGCTCAATGGGGTCTTAATCGAACAGTATCAACCCCAGTTACATCGCTGGTTGACAATCGCGCAGTTGCCAGATTTGGGGCAATTGACGCTAAGGATCGAACCTGAAAAAGCCGCTGAAATCGATCGACGGTTACAGCAGCGGGAAATTGTCGAATTTACAGCGATGATGACGGTGATGAATCTCGATATTTGCGATCGCTATGTCTTTATCCCCTTACTCAAACAGCCTGGTTGCTATGATGGTGATGAAACCGAATTATGGGGGCGAATTTGTCTCGTGGGACATGCTCAGAGTATCTGGACATCACAAGATCTATCATGGGTACAAGCCTTGGGGCAACAACTCCTAACTGCACTAAATTTACTAGCGGTAATGCCCAATGGAGCTACAGCTAACAGTAATAGTAGTTCGCCATTATCCGCTCTAGCAGAATTAATCGATCGAATCGATAGTCTAGAAGCAAATTGTCAACAAAAAGATGATTTCATCAATAGTATCGCTCACGACTTGCGGGCACCATTGATGAATATTAAAATGGCAATGACGATGTTGAAAACTAGCCTAGAAACAGATCCAGAAATTTCGCATCTATTATTAGGACATCGAGCAGAAAAATATTTAGATATCTTAGAACAAGAATGCGATCGCGAGGTAGAATCGATCGATCGAATTCTAGATTTACAACGATTGGAATTTGTGGAGGATCGATCTCGATACCCAGACGCACTGGGAAAACAGGCTGCAACCATGCCAATATTAACACATCAACTAAATCTTGAATCATTAGCAATTGCCACTTGGCTACCGCCGACGATCGAACCATTTATTCATCGCGCCAAAATCGACGGTCAAACATTAACCAGTTCAGTATCACAATGGTTACCTACCATCGAAACCGATCGAGCTTATCTGACTAAGATCGCGATCGAATTATTAAATAATGCCTGTAAATATACGCGAACAGATGGACAAATTTCAATCTCGATCGAAGCCCAACCACATTCGGAACTACTAACGATCGTCGTCAAAAATCAAGCCGAAATATCACAGCAACATTTACCACGCATTTTTGACCAATTTTATCGAGTACCCAATCGCGATCGATCTTCACAAACAGGGAGTGGTTTAGGATTGTCGCTAGTTCAAAAGTTAGTCGATCGCTTAAACGGTCAAATTCATGCGACTAGTGCCGCTGGCTGGACAGAATTTGTAGTCAAATTACCTTTAGCAATGACCAATTAATCTATAAAAATAACTAGTAAGGATAATCCATTAAGCGGCTCATACTAGTTATTTCGATCGATATTCTGTAGCAATCCTCTTTGATTTGTCAGAATATCATCGGGTGTGTTAGTGCGCCAGCGCGAACGTGCTGAGAATCATAGACAGATTCAATAATTCTCATCAATGATTTAGGATTGCCATCTACCCATTAACAATAAAAAAGCCTCCCTTATCGAGAGGCTTTTTTATTTAAACTACTACTTATTAAACCAATTTGAGATCGGGATAATAGGCGAGGATATCATCAGTAGTGAGGGCATCGCCATTGGCTTGAGGTGTCCAGATGGCTTCGATGGCGACAATCGCACTCGCATCGAGACTACCAAGCGTTTGGAGAGCTTGACGCAAATCGCTTTCACCGTTAATTTTGGGGAGTTCGAGCGATCGTGTAGCAGCAACCAAGAGGGTGACAATGATGTATTCGGCACGTTCTTGTTCTGGCTCGACTGTCGCGATCTCACCAGTAGAGTTGAGGGCAGCACCACTGCCAGCCTGACGGAGTTGGTTATTAACCTTACTCAGAGTTTCGGTCGTAAATTTACCGCGCTCATTGAGAGACAATTGATTGAAGACAGCTTCAGCTCGATCGAGTTTAGCTTGTTGAGTGCCAGTCTTACCATACGTCCAGTATTCAGGGTGACGTAGTAGTTCGAGGCTGGTTTCTTGGAGTAGGTGCATTCTGCCGCTAGCGGTATCCGCATTGACAGTTTCCGCTAGCTGGTCTAATTTAGACTGAACACTACGAGCATCAGCTAGTAAACCAACTTGAATTTCCGCGATTGACACTTGCGGATTGTAAGTATCGCCACCTCCAAAACTATCGCCGCCAGCGACCCGTCGGAAAGTATTGAGTAAGAATCCACCAACTGCGACCATAATCAGCAGCGAGAATAAACCGCCGCCGCCACCGCCGATAAATGGGAGAAAGAAGAACGGAGAGAAGCCACCACCTGGGTAATAGCCACCACCACGACCGTAAGATCCACCGCTAGGGCTACTATAACCGCGACTAGGCGCACGGAATGAACCACCCCCGATCCGTCCCCCGCTGCGCGCTGCGAGAGCATCTCCAGTTTGAGATAACACGAGAGTTAAGACTAGTCCGACTGCTACAAAGGATTTCATCAAAGGTTTAATGAGGGAGCGCAATTTTTCGAGCATAACCACCTGTATAAAAGCTTATCTATTCTCTTAATGTAACGACTTTGACAATTGAAAGCTGTTAACTAGTGAATATCTTTAAATTTTAACGTAGGTGACTGGGGGGAGAAATGTTGTCAGATGTAGAGATAACCGACGAACTACCCCATCGGTGAGCTGGGGGTTGAAACCCTCGCTCATCATGCAAACCTTGCATCACAATCCGAGACTCTATTTGAGTGTGTTGGGTTTCATTCTTCAACCCAACCTACGGATCTGGCTAAACTAGCAGCGGGATTGAGAGTATCGATCGTCGATCGAATTAAACTAGCATCGGGATTGGCGATTAGAGTTTGTAATTGGGGGGCTAGTTTGGCTATGGGTTAGGATTCTAGCTCCATTTAGAAGACTTAAAAAATCTACGAATGCGTTGTTCTATCGATCGGATTGCCATTTCTCCCTCGCTAATCGATAGAGAACGTGTTCGCGCAGAATATGTCCGGCTGGAATGAGTGGATGCTCGAATGTCTCAGCATCTAAATCCATCCCCAATCGCTCCATAACAGCGCGAGATCGGCGATTGATCGTCGCAGTGAAGGAGACAATTGCTGGTAAATTGAGTCGATCGAATCCCACTGTTACTACGCTCCTAGCCACCTCAGTTGCGTAGCCTTTGCCCCAATATGGCAATGCTAATCGCCAACCGATTTCGACACACGGAGAGCAGGGTAAATCGTAGTTGGGAACGTGCAAACCGACGTAGCCGATGAATTGCTGCTCTGCCTTTAATTCTACCGCCCATAAGCCCCAACCGCGATCGCTTATTAGTGCTTCAAGTCGATCTACCATTGCATCACTAGCCGTTCGATCGAGTATATTCGGATAAAATTCCATCACGCGCGGATCGCTACAAAGTCGAGCAAAAGGCTCTCGATCTGATTCGATCCATTGGCGCAATCGCAGTCGCTCGGTATCAAATTCAATTAATTCTGTCATAAATACTGTCGAAATTTTTGGTAAGGGCAATTCATGATTGCCCCTACCAAAAATTTCGAGCGATCCATACAATCGACCTTATAATCCTAATTCCCGATACCTAGCTTGTAAATCTTTAATGGTAAATATTGTCTCAAAGTGTAGCCCTTGAGTGGCGTAAAATTCCGCTCCACCTTGTTCTCGATCGACTAATGTTAGCACTCGATCGACAGTATAACCCGCAGCCCTGAGTCTTTCGACGGCTTTCATCGCCGATTGCCCGGTAGTTACCACATCTTCGAGGACGACTACTTTTGCACCTGGTTGGAGAGTTGCACCTTCGATGTAGGCTTGGGTGCCGTGTCCCTTGGCTTCTTTGCGGATAATTAAGGCGGGAATAGATTTGCCCTCATATACAGATACCACGCTGACAGCAGACACGATCGGATCGGCACCGAGCGTCAAACCTGCAACTGCATCGGTATCATCAGGCAGCATCGAGAGCAAGATCCGGGCGGTGGCGACGGCTCCTTCGGGGTGCAGCGTGGCTTGTTTACCATTGATATAGTAAGTACTTTTTTGACCGGAAGAGAGGGTAAAATCGCCCTCTTTGTAAGCCAACTGACAAAGCAGATCGAGCAAATGTTGGCGCAAAGTAGTTAGATCGATCGTCGGATAGGGAATATTGCCAACAGGTGAGTGCATAATTTGGATGTTTTAGAAATGTCGTTGGCACAGCCTCTCCCGTGGAGAATCGCCGGATATTAAATTTTATCCCAGTCCCGATCGCATCGCTCGATTTTGCCAAATAGCGACTTATCGCAGTTGGGAAATCTAAAATCTTCCCGATTTAGTCATCTACCCGTTGAATAAAGTAAACAAGCGATCTAGAGGTTTAACCATGATGAAATTAACAACGATCTGTTATGCAGTGTTGGCGGTGACTGCGGCTGGCTATTATGCCCCCCAAGCACAAGCAGAGCCGATTACGGATGCGATTAATAATGCGATGTTCCGTCAGTCGGGCGATATCTATCGCAATACCGGGATCGATCGTCAAGCTACTCTATTATTTGGGTTGAGCTATCCCGATCTTGAAGCTGTCAGCGATGCCCGCTCGGTCAATAATATCTATCAAGATTTGATTCGTCAACGTGGCAGCGCACCAATTCGGACTGCCGATTTGCCCAATCCTTTTACTAGCTCGATCCTCACTAATCCCCCACAGATGGGATCTAATTAGGAAAACTGGGTAACGAATAATTTAGACTGGGGTCGGTAACCGCCGATCTGAAATTTATGCCGAGGGTGATGATGGAGTATCAACCCTCGGTTTTGGTTTGAGGATACCAACTCTGCAACTAAGCACAGATTTAAGTTCAGTCAGAAAGTAGCCGAAAATACCGACTCAAGCAACCCGAATGTACCCAAGTTGTCAGATGATAGAGGAGATCTAGATCGATTCGATCGAGCGGTAATGGTGGAGATACCCATGAAACCCCCAGCGATCGGATCTTGTGGGATCGTATTTTAAGAGGTTATTGTGAAAAAAGTTTTAGCGATCGTTTTAGGCGGTGGTGCAGGCACCCGGTTATATCCCCTCACCAAACTGCGGGCAAAACCTGCCGTTCCCCTGGCTGGAAAATATCGATTGATCGATATCCCCGTGAGCAACTGTATCAATTCCGAGATTTTCAAAATCTATGTACTCACGCAATTTAACTCCGCTTCCCTCAATCGGCACTTATCCCGCGCTTACAATTTTTCAGGATTTAGCGATGGGTTTGTTGAAGTCCTCGCCGCGCAACAAACCAAGGACAATCCCGACTGGTTCCAAGGTACCGCCGATGCAGTGCGTCAGTATTTATCGATCATTGAAGACTGGGATGTCGATGAAGTGGTGATCCTCTCTGGCGATCATCTCTATCGGATGGATTATCGGTTATTCGTCCAACGTCACCGCGATACCAATGCTGATATCACGTTATCGGTGGTACCCATCAGTGAGAAAAATGCTTCCGAATTTGGCTTGATGAAGATCGATCCGGCTGGGCGGGTAGTAGAATTTAGCGAGAAGCCCAAAGGTGACGAACTCAAAAGTATGCGCGTAGACACCACCAAATTGGGTCTTAACGCCGAACAATCTGCTGAGAAGCCCTATATTGCCTCAATGGGGATTTATGTCTTCAAGAAGCAGGTACTGGTAGATTTACTCAAAAAATCCCTCGAACAAACCGATTTCGGTAAAGAAATCATTCCTGGTGCTGCGGCTACCCACAATATCCAAGCTTACCTGTTTGATGGCTACTGGGAAGATATTGGGACGATCGAGTCTTTCTATGATGCCAACCTCGCCCTCACCGATCAACCCACGCCACCGTTTAGCTTCTACGACGAACAAGCACCGATTTATACCCGCTCTCGTTATCTCCCACCCACCAAATTATTAGATGCTCACATTACCCAATCGATGATTGGCGAAGGTTGTATCATCAAAAAATGTCGGATTCACCACTCAGTTTTGGGTGTCCGGGCGCGGGTAATGGATGGTTGCACGATCGAAGATACCCTGATTATGGGTGCTGACTTTTATGAACCCGCCCCAGAGCGCAAAATTCAAACTGAAACTGGTGGCATCCCCATCGGCATCGGTTTTAACACCACAATTCGTCGCGCCATCATCGATAAAAATGCCCGCATCGGTTCGGATGTAATGATTATCAACAAAGAAGGTGTCCAAGAAGCCCAGCGCGAGGAGCTAGGTTTCTACATCCGCAGTGGCATCATCGTCGTGCTTAAGAATGCGACGATTCCGAGTGGGATGACGATTTAGAATAGTGGATAGTGGATAGTGGATAGTGTTTAGATCTGAGGAATTATTAAGTGGAGCAATTGCTCCACTTAATAATTCCTCAGATCGATCGAATTAGAGTTCCCATTCACTATTCAATAAGTAGCTCGGCGTAATCATTGAATAGTGCTAGCATTACCTGAAATCCTGACGGTGGGCATTGCCCACTCGACAAGGTATCTAGTCACTATTCACTATTCACTATTCACTATCCCCTAGCTCAACATCTTCACCAACGGCTGCGTCAGCCAATTCAAACCAACCTTGAGCTGATGCTCTAGGGTGGGAAGGCGGTAGAGATAGACGAGCCGACGGGTGAGATAGGCGAGGGGACCATCTAATTTGATGCCCATGCCAGCTAAAACCGCATTGTCATCCCCCAGTACCATCATTTCGCCGAGATTAGTATACTTGAATGGGAGTAGGGGTCGATCGGTGAGCGACGACCAGACATTCCACGCGACAAAATCCGACTGTTGCAAGGCAACCTGAGCGGTAGTAGGGATAAGTTCACCTTCAGCATCGAGAATTGCCGCCGCATCGCCTAATGCAAAGATATCAGGATTGTCGGTAACTTGGAGCATGGGCGATACCATAATTTTCCCCTGGGGATTGAGGGGGAGTTCAAAGTGGTCAATCGCAGGACTGACTTGATTTCCGACCGTCCACATCACGATTTCGACGGGGATGATATCGGTTTGGTCTTTATAAATTAGCCCGATCGAGCTAGCTGTAATCTCTGAAACGTTAGTTTCTAAGTCCACCCAAACGCCCCGCTGTTCTAGAGCCTTGAGAGCGGCATTGCGGTTGAATTCCACAGCGTGAGGGAGGATCTGATCTCCTGATTGGATCAAGCGAATCCGTCCGCGTTCTTTGAGCCTGTCGGCAAGTTTGCAAGCGATTTCCACGCCAGTATAACCAGCTCCGACGATCGCGATCCGAATTTTTTCAGTTGTCGATGCTTCTAAAATCCGCAACTTTGCATCGAGTTTGTAGGCATCTTCGAGCGATCGAAAGGCGATCGCCTGTTCCATCACGCCGGGGATGCTGTCAACTGGAGTCTCACAGCCGAGTGCCAGTACCAAGCGATCGTAGTCGATTTCCGTACCATCGACCAAGGTGACGGTTTTTTGGTTTTTATCGATCTCATCGACCGATCCTTGAACAAACCGGATATCTGTCCCCTTCAGTAGTTCGGCAAATGGGGGCGCAATTTCCCACCCTTGCATTTCTCCGGTGATGAGTTCGTACAACAGGGGTGTAAATACAAAATTGGTTTGACGATCGATCAGGGTAATTTCGGGCTGTTGTCCGGGTGCCCACACGAGTTGGTGCAAGCGTAGGGCGGTATACAATCCACCAAATCCCCCACCGAGGATACAGATACGCGGTACTGAAGTCATAAGTTAAGGGTTGTTCGCGATCGACATGAGGCTTGTTCATTAACTGTAACAATTTTGCGCTCGGTCGCGGATCTCCAGCGGCGGATCGGTTAACTCAACGTGAGTTCGGGATAAGGAGCGATAAATTGTCGTTCAAAGCGAAGCGGTAAACGATATGTATTAGTGAGTTGCGACTTCACTAGTGAGGGCAGAACCCGGATCTGGGGGTACCGACCCCCAGCCCCCCCGTTGAGGAGCGGAACGCCGCTCCTCAAACTCCTCTGCGTAAGGTTCGATTTGTGTGTTGCGTAGTGCGGCATTCACT
>JBBRVB010000009.1:0-29509 GCA_038247275.1 Chroococcales cyanobacterium | reverse complement strand
TACACGCACACAACATCTTCTTCTTTCTGGTTGATAATGGTATCGATCGCGATCGAAGTTTTACCAGTCTGTCTGTCACCGATAATTAATTCCCGCTGACCGCGCCCAACTTGAATCATTGCGTCGATAGCGGTAATCCCAGTCTGCATGGGTTCGTAAACCGAACGACGTTCGATAATCCCCGGAGCCATGAATTCAATCAGGCGAGTGGTGGTGGTTGCGATATCGCCTTTGCCATCGATGGGACGCGCTAATGCATCGACTACCCGACCGATAATCGCTTCGCCGACGGGAATCTGCGCGATTTTACCAGTTGCTTTGACAGCACTACCTTCTTGAATGTTTCGACCGTTGCTCATCAATACCACACCGACGTTATCGGCTTCCAGGTTGAGAGCTAGACCCACACTCGCGTCTTCAAATTCGACGAGTTCCCCAGACATAACTTTGTCCAAGCCATAAACGCGGGCGATGCCGTCACCAACCTGGAGCACGGTACCGACGTTAGATGATTTGACATCTTGGGAATACTGTTCGATTTGCTGGCGAATGATGCTGCTAATTTCGTCAGGTCTGATACTAATCATAATTATTTATTTACTGATGTAAGTCTTTATAGGTGTTAGGCTTTAGGCTTTAGGTTTTAGGTCTTTTAATAATTATTCAAATCCCTATCACCTATCCCCTAATTAAGCAATGCTCAGACCCAATCGGCGGATTTGGGCGCGCAGACTGGAATCAATTACTTGAGAACCGACTTTAATAATTACGCCACCGATGATATCTGGGTCGATATTAGTGACAATTTCCACACTGGTAGCACTAGTCATAGCTTGCACTCGATCGCGAATCGATTGAGTTTGGGCATCAGTTAGGGCGACTGCACTAGTGACTTCAGCCAAGACAATCCCTTTCAACTGACGGAGGGCAGCTAGATAACGATAACAAATTCCGCCTAAGTAGCCAATTCGCCGCCGATCGACTAGGATCATCAGGAAGTTGGACATGAAAGGATGAATTTGGTCGGTAACGATCTTACCTAAAATTACTTTTTTATCAGCATTTTTAACGATCGGATTTGCTAAAATTTGATTCAATTCTGGAGATTCATCGAGTAGTCCCAATAAATCCTGACAATTGCTACCAAATTCATCGACTAGATTTTGCGACTGCGCCAGGGACATCAGTGCGTCCGCATAGGGATTGAGAATAACACTACCAATAGCACTATCTTTCATTATTTACTTCCTACCAATGCGATACTACGATCGACTAGTTGAGTTTGAGCCGATTCGGTCAGCAAGTCTTTGAGTTGAGCTTGTGCTCTGGCGATTGCCAGACTCGTTACCCGCGCGCGCAATTCGGCGATGGCTTTATCTTGCTCGTTATTGGCATCAGCATTCGCTAATTCTTGCATCCGCTCGATGTCGGCTGCGGCTTTAGCGACGATTTCGGCTTTGGCATTTTCCGCGCTAGTAATGGCTAACTTGCGAATGTTTTCAGCTTCAGTTTTGGCTTGAGCCAGATTTTTCTTGGCTGCTTCCAGAGCGGACATCGCTTGCTGTTGGCGAGCTTCAGTATCTTGGATGGCAGTTTCGATCGCGAGCCGGCGTTCGGTGAGAATTTCGCTCAAGAGTTTGCGTCCGAAGACAAAGACAAAAATCAAGACTAAAACGAGGTTAAATAAGTTAGCTTCGATGAAATCTGTATTTAAGCTGACACCACCTGTCTCGGTTGTGGCGAGGAATAAGAAATTTCCCATCATATATATATTCTAGAACTGCGCTATTTCGATTTTGTTATCAGTTATGTGTTATGTGCGATCGGCAGTAGCATCAATCGTTACTGCCAAGTGTTCGCTATTAACTGTTTTAATCTGGCTAGCAGGTTATTTTATTTAACTAACTCGGCTCCCAACAATTTGGTGAGAATTTGTTGGCTGAGGGCTTCTACTTGCGGCTCTAAAGCCGTAAAGGCAGCTTGTTTTTGCTTGTCAATTTCCTGTTGAGCCTGTTCGCGTTGAACTTGAGCGGCTTGCTGAGTCTCGGCTATTTGTCCAGCAGCGATCTGTTGAGCTTCAGCTTTTGCTGTAGCGATGACTGCTTGGGATTCCCGTCTGGTGCCAGAGAGTTCCGCTTCGTATTGCTTGGTGAGTGCTTCAGCTTCGGCTAGTCTGGCTTTGGCATCGCCTAAACCACCGCGAATATACTCGTCTCGATCGTCCAATACTTTACCCAGGGGTTTGTAAAACAGTGCATTTAAGGCAGCAACCAAAATAACGATTTGAATCATCATTAGTGGTAATGTTGCATCAAAGTCAAACAGTTTACCCTTTTCTTCTACTTCCTCTACTACTGCTACGGCTGTCGTCAACAGTAGAGACCATTGTGAGATCATCTTTTGTGCTTTCCTCTGAAATTTTAGGTCAGGTGGGAAGCGGCAGCCCCAAAATCAGTAGTGATGGTCGAGGATCGTTGCATCTTTAGTCGATCGATTGAAACCGCCAGATGCTCAAACATACTCTCACTCTCAACTAGGTGAATTTTAGCTGCCCATTCCACTGGGGATTGACTGTAACAATTATGCGAATGGGTTAGCAAACAACAGAATCAGTGCAACAACTAGACCATAGATAGTCAAGGATTCCATAAACGCCAATGAAAGAATCAGCGTACCGCGAATTTTGCCTTCAGCTTCAGGTTGACGTGCAATCCCTTCAACAGCTTGTCCAGCGGCGTTACCTTGACCGATACCAGGACCGATGGAAGCTAGACCAACAGCCAGAGCAGCAGCGATAACGGAAGCAGCAGCAACAGTAGGATTCATGATGTATTTACCTTAAAATTGATTGAGAGAATATTGGTTGAGATTGATTTAGCTGGAAGTTGGGAGTTGGGAGTTGGGAGTTGGGAGTTAAAAACTGTCCACTATTCACTGTCCACTATTCACTATCCACTAAATTTAGTGTTCTTCTTCGTGTTCGCCGTGACCTTCGATCGCTTCACCGATATAGACAGCAGCTAGTGTGGCAAAGACTAATGCTTGGATGGCACTAGTAAACAACCCTAATAGCATAACTGGAATCGGTACAATAAACGGAACTAGTAATACTAGTACGCCGACCACTAATTCATCCGCAAGGATATTCCCGAATAACCGGAAACTTAGTGATAGGGGTTTAGTGAAGTCTTCAAGGATATTGATCGGCAGGAGGATTGGTGTCGGTTCGAGATACTTAGCTAGGTAACCCAAACCACGTTTGCGGAAACCTGCATAAAAATAAGCCAAGGAAGTCAGCAATGCCAATGCCACCGTAGTGTTGATGTCGTTGGTTGGCGCAGCTAGTTCGCCTGATGGCAAGTGAATTAGCTTCCAGGGCAGTAAGGCACCCGACCAATTGGATAAAAAGATGAATAAAAATAAGGTACCGATAAAGGGCACCCAAGGACGATATTCCCTCTCGCCAATTTGGTCTTTAGCTAAGTTGCGGATATACTCTAAGGCATACTCCATCAGGTTTTGAATCCCACGGGGAATGCGTTGGACATTCCGCGTTGCCGCAATTGCTGCAATCAGCAGCAAGCCAATCACAAACCAAGATGTGAGAAATACCTGACCGTGGATCTGGAGATTCCCCAGTCGCCAATACAAGTGACGACCGACCTCCAATGCCGCCAATGGCAGAGAATTGATGATGTTTAAACCAGCTAACATGTGCATCTAGGAGCTATTTCTAGCGATTATCGATCGATATTGCAAAGATATTTGCGATTGGTGGTCGATCCTGCGCTAGCTAAATTCGACAGTTTTAGTCAGAGATCGAGAGTATCCGCACGAGGTATACGAGCAACGCTGCTTTGTAAGTCAAAAAACCTAAAAAGACTGGCAGAATTTGCAATTGGTTCCATTTGGCAGCGACCAGCATCAAGACTATTACTAGGGCTTGACGATTGAGGCTAAGCTTCATGGTTTCCGTACCAAGACGGTCTACATCTCTTGCTAGCAGCCTTAAGTACACTACTCCTGTGACTGCACCTAATAGGTAATTGCCAGCGACCCTCAGACCATACAAACAAACCACAGCAGCAAATGCCACAGCAGTAATTGATACAGTAATCAGATACAACTCTTGTTTGAGTTGTTGATACTCACCCATCGAGTCTGCTGATGATTTAGTTACACCAGATTCCTCAAGTGTAGTTTCCTCATTAACTAATTCTGTCAGTTGAGGCGTTTCATCAGTAGAGTTCACAGTAGTTCAGTGTTATTCGATCCCGAATCGACCATCATTGATTGTATCACCGCACGGCAACAATACTTAAAAAAAATTTATCGCTCAATCGAGTTGCTGCGACCAACCAGTCCGCGAGTGCGGAAGATGTCTGTAACCGTCGGTGCGTAACTGGCGAGTCCAAAGGTAGCGGGACTCACGGGGTTCTTGGCTCCAAAGTGACGGTAATCAAGACAGAACCGATCCCAATCAGCCATTTCGATCTTAAATAGTTTAATCAAGAAATTGGCAAGCCCGATCGACAAGGGGATCTGGAAAGGGCTTTTTTTGCCAAAGTAGGCACAGATCTCCTTAATTCCCGCATCGGCAGTCACTAGTTTGTTACCCAAGACGATCCGCCGATCGAATTTGTCAGCAATTTCGGGATGTACGATCAGGTACCTGACGACTTCAGCGATATCTTTGCCGTGGATAAAGTGGAAACTCCCGTCAGCACTAAACCATTGCAGCAAACCAGCATATTTAGAGATACTTGTCAAGTCAGCAGACAGAAAAGAATAGGGTTTGGTATCGTCACCACCAAAGACTAATGTCGGAAAAACGGTAGTAATTTTTGAGGCAATCCCCTGCTCGGCACCAACGGCATTTTTTTCCCGTGTCAGTTTATCCAAACACTGATATTTGGACACAATATAATCCGTCCCGATCTTACCTGCTTCTGGTAGTAATTGATTCTGTCGATCGAGTACGCTTTGAGTCGAGAAATAAATAACTTGCTGACACACTTGGGGATCGAGTAAGTCAAATAAGATATGCGTTTTAGTATAGTTAATATCAAAAGCTTCCTGTCCGCCCCACCCTGCGGCGGTAAGCACAGCGACATCGATAGTTTTGAGTAACTCTGCTTGCTGTTCGATTTCCATCATGTCTGCGGTGATGACATGAATATCTGGGCGGACGGCGATGTCTACTTGCAATTTGGCGGGGTTGCGAACGAATAAAAATAGTTCATGGTCGGTATTTTGAATCAGGGTTTCACTGATGTAATGACCGACACAACCACTGGCACCTGTGACAAGAATACGCATCAAACTAGGAATTAGAAATTAGTAGGTATTATACAAGATCGTTGACGGCTCCGCTCTTTTAATTGTTGCGCTAATTTCTCGATCGCCGATCGGACGATCGAGATCCAGACAGCAAGATCTAATTTAAAAAGTAGCCGATCCCAACGATATTTTTCTAAATCATCAAAGAACAGATCGATATCGATTCCTGATTTTTCATTAACACGATCGCATGCTGGACAGGCTATCATGGCATCTCCTTGAGAGCATCCCATTTTTATGATTGTGTATCATAAAAATCTGATGAGCCTATCCGATCGAGTGATAACTACTTCACCTTTAACCTCAGCGAATAACGCGTGGGTGAATTACCGATCGCGCGTGCCACTTGCATGGTGTTGATATAGTCACTTAGCTGCACTGTTTTGATGGGAGCCAGGGTGCGAACGCTAGTTTGAAAAGCTAGATCTGATGTTCGGAGCGCGGCTTTACGTTGAACTGCATTCATCCGCCCCCACTGGATCTTCGGATCGGCTTTGAGCTTGGCGATGCGATCGCGTCTGAGTTTGCTCATACCTCTGAGTTCGGGAATATAAGCTTCGAGATTTTCGCCCCAGTGGACTCGCATTTGTTCGCGAAAATCTTCTCCGCGCCGGACCCAATCGTTTTCTTTAAATCTTAGCCAATTTGCTGGCAATCTTGAGAGTTCTTGTTTAGTACTACCGGGAATTCTGGCATACTCAGTCGTAAGTTTAGCCGCGATCGCCTCTTTGAGCTTGAGATCGGAGCTGGCGACAGGTTTACCCATTACTTCATTTACCATGAAAGATAGGACTTCCGCGCTCATGTCACTTGTCATCCGCGTGAGTGGCGGCTGCCCTGGTGCTAACCAGTTTTTGGGTGCAGCATCATAAAAAGATACTAACCATAAAGCATCAGCATCCCCGTCGAGTACCTGCTGGCGGAGATTGCCGACGACTTTGGCTTGGAGTTGAGTTCGCTCGGCTGGAGTACCGCGCAGGATTTGAGGTTCTAGGGCGATAGTTTGGGCGACAGTATTTCTCAGCCCCAAATTTGTCATCCATTCCCGACTCAATCGCTGGGAGATTCTTGCTTGCTGATTGGGGGTAAATTTGACTGCCAATACCTGTGCGTAGAGGTTGGTAAATCTTTTGAGGGTTACTGGTGTCAGTGTAGGTACGATGACAAGCGGCAGGTTGTTGACAGTTGCCGGCTGAGTGGTGATTGGTGGTGTACCGACGGGAATGACTGGGGTAACTTTGCTAGGCAAAATTTGGTTGGTGGGGACAGATCTAGTTGGGACCGTATTTTGATTGGGAAGGGTAGTTTTAGTGGGCGTTTTGGGGGGTGGCGTAACTGTCGCCGCAGGTGCAACGATGCCGAACGTGAGACTGGTGGCACACAATAGGGCAATCGCACCAAGATTAATACTGCTTGTCATCATGTCTGCCTATCCCCTGTGTAAATGTGGTGACTATTCCTAGTTCACCGATTGATTATACTCCATGACGATCTGCTGACCTTGGATCGATCGCGCTCCCAATTACTCATCGGATCGATCGAATACTTCAGGTGATTGTCGTCAGTTCATAATCTCGGACGCAAATCGAGTCAGATTGTTTCAGTGCTGTCAAAACCTCAGCCATACTCATTGCAAGCTTTCATCTGTCCAACACAGAGTAGGGGTTTAAATCTCCAGCCTAAAAACCCAATTATCAATTATTTAACGACCTAAAATTTGTCCGACTGTCTCTGGTTGGGAGATTGACTTGACGGCGATCGCCGCTACCATCTGAGGCTCTAAATTTCCCCATTGCACGATCGAGTATGGAATACCAGTAGCCTGAAGTTTGCTAGCTAAATCTGTGGGGATTGGCAGCCGCTCGATCGAGACTAATTGTGGCATGATTTGTCCGCCATAAGCAGATATTGATTCGATCTCGCATGAAAATAGACCGGGTGTAAAGCGCGGATTTAAGGCTCGATCGTACTCAAATTTACTTAGCATTAATTGAAATGAACATACCTGAGTGGTATCGATTGGCGCATCGCTGACAGTTTTCGCGCGGAAGATCGGCACCAAATCTTGAAATGGCACCTGAATCGTCAGCCATTCACCAGCAGTAGTATCGAAAGAATGAGCGTAACCCACCCCATCCCATTTTGATTCAGTCCGCACAAATAACTTATATCGTTGCCCGTCGCCTTTGACTTTGAGTTGGACTCCACGATACTTACTCAGATCGAGCGGTGGCTCAAAATTCCGAGTCCGCACCGATGCAAATCCGCCAGAATTTTCTGTCGAGACATTACCACTAAACACAGCAGATCCCGCTTGCAGGCGGATTCCACTATCGCTGACACCACCCATTACCACATCATCTACAGCTCCCCAAGTTGCCTGAAGATCGCTAGTTGGGTGCGTAAAATCGAACAGTTCTAATTGATTGTGTGTGGGTAGATGGGCAATTACCGCCGCTGTTAAATTGTCTAAAGTTGATGCCGCTACCGAATTTTGAGGATCGTTGGGACAAATAATTACGGCTCGAACTCCCTGCATCAAGCGAGATCCAGTGATGTTATCGAGTCGATCGCCCACATCAGTCTGCACAAACTCAACATTTGCGGGTACACTAAACGGTGTCAAGCTGAGATCGGCGATCGCTACCCTGACTTGATAATTACTTTTGAGTAATTGCCCAATAACTAATTGTCCGATTTCACCCATTCCGCCCACTATCAAAATAGTCCCCATACTTCCTCCATCAGTGGCAGATTGACTAGTTACACCCCCTTTGAGCCAGCGTTGAATATCGCTAACGACGGGAATCGCTCCGAAATAGTTGACGGTATTTAAAAATCTGCTGACATCCCATTTAGCCATGATGTTAATGATTTTGCTAGTGGTTAGTGAAGATTGCCGCTCGGATTGGCTCCTATACTATTAATTATAACGAGTTTATTTTCTCCGCTTATCAAAACTGAATCATCAACTCGATTCTTTACAGGAGAGGCTCCGCCAACGATTTGCGATGATTCTTGCACTATAAATATCTAACAACTTCTACCCCAGTTAGCGATCGATAAAGATTGGGATCTCCCGTACTCTGAATATTTACGATGATTCTTGCAGCCAAAATTTTCCTCTATTTAGAAGATATCGAAAATCCGATCGGTAGAATAGTCAATCTACTAATTACAGGTCTGGTTTTAGTTTCTACAGGAATTTTTATTGCTGAAACTTATCCCATCGATCCAGACATCCGATCGCTTATTGCAAAAATTGATTTAATTATTTTATCGATTTTTGCGATTGAATATCTACTGCGATTATTAGCAGCTCCTAATAAATTCAAGTACATCTTCAGCTTTTATTCCCTGATCGATCTACTGGCAATTTTACCAGTGCTGACGGGGATAACAGATATCAGCTTCGTGCGGATTTTGAGGTGGTTTAGGATTTTGCGGTTGATCCGGTTTATTGAGGGTAAGGCTTTATTTGGTAATCTCGATCGTGAAGATAGCTCGATCGTTACCCGGATTTTATTTACGATTTTCTCAATTATATTTATCTATTCAGGCTTGATTTATCAGGTCGAACACTCTGTAAATCCTCAAGACTTTGGCACCTTTTTTGATGCGGTTTACTTTGCCGTAGTTACGATGACAACAGTGGGATTTGGTGATGTTACGCCCACTTCCGAGGCCGGAAAATTGATGACAGTACTAATGATTTTGACAGGAATTGCGCTGATTCCTTGGCAATTGGGAGATCTGATTAAACAAATTGCCAAAAGTACGAACAAGGTAAATGTGACTTGTCCCGAGTGTCAGCTATCGAGTCACGATTTAGATGCTAACTTTTGTAAACGCTGTGGCGTAAAATTGAGATAAGACTGATTTATTTTTTGGGATGAAGATCGTCAATTCGATTTAAGACGTTTATGTCGGCTCAGATGCTCGGAACGAGATCTGCATCCACAATTCTCGATTATCAATTAATTTAATAGTCATTATCGGCTACACACAGCCCTTTACACTTAATCCCATTTGTAGAGGTACGAAGGCAATGAGGACAAAGAATCTGTTCGACGGGTGGCGGCTCTGTAGTTGATGGTGGCGGTGTCGGCTGAGTCTGCTCGTTCAAGTTTGTCAAGGTAAATGTACTAAAAGATGGCCACTTTGCATAAAGTATCTATCTTCAGTATAAATACCTGAGATGGGATCGGCAATCTCGATCCCATCTCGTTGGAGCAATAGACTACAAGCACGCTAGATGAGCTGGGGGTGGATAAAACCGAGCTAGCGCATTGATTAGTGCTAAAGGTTTGGTAATTAACAGATCCGGTTGCCTATCGATCAGAGCTGTGGGCGCATTAAAGCCCCATCCCACAGCGACAACGCGGATTTCGATCGATCTCGCCGCCTGAATATCACGAATTTCGTCACCAATATAAATAACGTCAGACTTAGAACAATGATACTGCTTCATTAGCTTCTCGATCGCTTTACCTTTACCAAACGTAGACGCACCATTGACAAAATCAAATAAATGTTCGATGTGATTTTGACTTAATAACGAACGAATGTTTACCTCGGCATTGGAGCTAACAATCCCCAAGCGGTAGCCCTGAAGTTTGAGCGTATTTAATAGTTCGACTACGCCAGGAAACAAGCGGACATGCCTAACTTCGTCAGGAAATTCTTCCTTAACACGTTTTAATAAAAAGGGGAGCTTCCAGAGCGCAACTTTAGAAAGCTTGATAATCTCCCAAGAACTGAGATATTTGAGGCTTGCTAGCTGCTCATCACCAATCTGCGAATAGCCAAATTCAGGTGCCAATCGATTGCTAATTCGCACCAATGCGCCTAATGTGTCCGCCAGAGTACCATCAAAATCAAAGATGATCAGTTTAGAATTGTTACGCATTTGTGAGAAGCCGATGCCAGTTTTAAAATTGTAATCTAATTGACGTTTGATTGCGATCCCCGATTGTGAAGATTTGCTATGGCATTGCGTCGCCACATCCCTGGCTTAATTCTACGCAATGCAGAGGCTCTAAAGCTGCGATCCCACGCCTCATCGGTAAGCGATCCCAGTTCGGTTAATGTGTGAGCGAGATTACTAGGGTATGGTTGAAAATCAGTTACATCTGTAGGTTGTGCGAACCGCTGATTCCACGGACAAACATCTTGACAAATATCACACCCGGCAACCCATCCTTGGAGATTATTAGCGATTTCTGGTGGTAAGATCTCAGCCCGATTCTCGATCGTGTGGTAAGCAATACATCGATTGGCATCGACCACAAAAGGTTGAGTAATTGCACCAGTTGGACAAGCAGAAATACACCGCGTACATGTCCCACAATGTTGGGCGTGGGGATCGCTAGGAATCAGGGCGATATTCGTGACAATCTCACCTAAAAATATCCACGAACCATACTGTCGATTGATGACATTTCCGTTTTTGCCAATCCACCCAATCCCCGCAGTTTGCGCCCAGAACTTATCTTGAATTGGCCCGGTATCGACATAATAACGTGCTTCTACATCATTAAAAGATCGAGTTAACCAACTGGTAAGCTGCTTGAGCTTCGTAGTCACTACTTTGTGATAGTCTCGCCCCCAAGCATAACGAGCGATTTTGGCATGATTTGGGCGATCTGGACGTTGATGAGGGGTGTAGTAGTTGAGAGCCAGAGCGATGACTGTTTTGGCAGTGGGCATCAGGCGATAGATATCCTGACGGCGAGGGTCGGACATCCACGCCATATCTGCTTGATAGCCCAAGGATAACCACTGTTGAAGGCGAGTTGCAGCGGTATGGGTACTATTGAGATCGATGTTGGCGATGCCGACGGCGTGGAAGCCAATTTCACGGGCACGATCTTTGATTTGCTGGGTGAGATCGTTCATTGGAGGGAGGAGAGAGGTTACAGGGTAGGCGTTAGGCTTTGGGTGTGCCTACGGCAGGCTACCACCTAACGGTAGGCTACGCCAACGCCAACGGCTGTCGCTCACTGACTAGGGACTGCGGGACTGGATCAACTCTATTCACCATTGACTAAAGCCCAAAGCCCAAAGCCCAAAGCCTAAAGCCTAAAGCCTAAAGCATAAAGCCTAAAGCTTACCCTCTTCCTTTCTGATTTTGAGATTTAAAGCGTCCGGCAATAAAGTCGCGGCGAGTAGCGTGTTTAGTATCTCTACCGGTGACTCGTTTGCGCCACATGCGAAAACTGGATGCTTTCATCTCGCGGCGCATGAGGGCGATGACTTGAGGTTCGGTCAGACCAAATTGCAACTCGATCGCTTCAAAGGTAGTGCGATCTTCCCATGCCATTTCGAGGACTCGATCGATCGTTTCGGAATCTAATTCAGGTAGTTCCATGACTATTTACGACTAACTCTTCATTATTTCATTATGGTAGATCTAGCCACTGACTGGGCAAACATTTGTCTGAACCCATTTTTACGGACAGTTACTGGTTCGTCGGTCAATTTCCACAAGCTTTCATAAAAGAAGAAAGACACACCTGCTAAACCTTCTTTACGAACTGCGGCAATTTGAGTTTGAATTTGTTTCATCGATACAGGTTTAGGTTTAACGCCAGTTAAAATCCCGATCCCGACTGGAATATGTAGACTAGCTAGTTTGACTTCTGATTTTTGAATTTCGCTAATAAATGTCTCAAAGTTATCCCGATACACTTGAATTAATAGTTCTTCAACTAAACCTTTACGCTCCCACTTCACCCAATCTTGCAAAAAGAAACTTTTAGCATATGTTTGAGGATTGGGTGAGACTGACACGATCGCTTTAGGATTGGCAGATTTAATTGCCTTAAATAGATCGCCCATTAAACTAGTAATTTTATCAGCACGCCAGTTAATCCACTCTTCATTTTTAGGATCTGTGGGCGGTTGTTTACCCTGGTGTTCGCTCTTGTATAAATCGACTGTAAATTTATCATAGCCAAATTCAGAGGGTAACCCAAAGTGATCGTCGAACTGAATCCCATCTACATCATAGTTCTTAACTACTTCAACAACTAAATCGATAACAAATTTCTTAACTTCAGGCTTAAAAGGATTGAGCCAAACACGCGGGTCTTTACCTTCTTTCCAGATCGTGCCACCATCTTGTTTTTGGGTCAGCCAATCGGGATGAAGTTTGGCAAAGTCGGAGCCAGCCGGATCGGTAGTCGCTGGCAGCATAAAGCCAAATTCAAACCAGGGAATTACAGTTATACCTTGCTTGTGCCCTTGAGTTACCATTTCTTTGAGAACGTCGCGTCCTTCTAATCCTTCGGTATTTGTAAGCTTGCGATTAATTAGTAATCCTGCCGACTCTTTGGGCATAAAACTACTCCCGAAGATCCGTTTGGCAACTTTACTTGGATAAGTTGTATAGCCCCAATTCCAGACTACTGGATAAATAGTATTAAAGTTAAGTTTGCGGAGATCTTTGATAGCGGTAGCCAATCGAGCGCGGGTAAATAAGACATCACTATCGACGTTAGTAATCCAGACACCACGAATTTCTCTAGTTGATTTGGTGGGGAGCGATCGATCTAGCGCAAGGATCGGGATACTCAAGGACAGGATTAATCCGAGTACGATAAATAATCCAAACCAAAATTTACGATTTAACATTTAGATCTATGAAAATAGTTGGTGGCTGAGAATGTAATGTTAGCTGCGATCGATAATATTTTTCTGACGCTCCAGTGTCCAGTGTAACTCAGAGGACTGAGTTAATTTTACGCCAGTTAGTCCGACTCGATCGATTAGTGTTTGGACTTCAGTTATGGTGAGTGCTGCATTGAGTGAATCTCGAAATAACTGTTGTTGCTGAGGATCGTAACCATCACCTATTTTGGCAATTAGATCGTTGACAATAAGGTCATTTTCTGGTCTAATCAGATCGCGAATTAAGATCGCGCCATCTAATTTCACTAACCGTTTAATCTCCTGAAATAGAGATAACGGCTCGGGGATATGATGAACCAAGCTATTAGAAATTATCATGTCAAATTCCAGATCTGGATATGGCATCCGTTTGGAATCTACTCGCTCCAATCTAATCCGTTGAGTCAATTGGGCAGCTTCGACATTTTTTTGACCGATAATCAGCATTGATTGTGCCAAATCTATGCCCGTAACTAGATATTGGGGACGCTGTTGGCACATCAGAATCGGAATCCGAGCCGTACCAGTACCAATGTCCAAAACTTTGATAGCATGAGGATCGAGCGCAACCGCCGCAGCGGTAAATGCAGCATTCACCGCTGTAAAATCCATTGCATCATAAGCTGTCGCTTCTAGCCAGGTGTCCATGACTTCTGGTTCCAAGATTCTGTTCATGGGCGTGCTGTAAGGGTGATGTGGCAATCCGATCTGACGATCGTCTCTCCGCAATGTAAGATTGCTAGATTATTTACGAGCATTTTTAAAACCCACCAGCGGGTGAAACTGCCCAACAACCTACCACATAATGACGATCGAATGGTAAAAATAAATTAGATACTAGTAATGTCTATGCTTATAAATTGCTCGATCGGCTGCACGATTTTCGATCGTAGTAAATAGCAAATCACTGCACAAAACCCTAAACAGAGTGACCCAGATCGGACTCGTATCGCCAGTGGTTTAGATCGTCATTCAAAGATCCACATCTTTTTGCTACTATATATTTATCCTGGCTGGTATGACAAGAATAAGTGTAAGCTGTCAAATATTTAAACCACACTATTGAGACTCTGAACTTATGATAGTGAGTGGTTTGAGTCATAGATTTAGATGACAAACAGCTTATAACTTAATCAGGATTTCTATCAAGACTATTTTGCATGGATTTAAATTAAACTTAAATCAATTTTTGGTATAATCCGTGATAGATTTATTTTTATTGATGCTCGATCTGATTGAGCATTTATTTATTTCTATTATCTCATCCTCGCTGCCTTCTCTTGCTACTTCTCATTCCGCTTTAATCTACGCTGGCTCTGTGTTTGAGCTATGTTTGTTACCCCTTCAGGCATGTTTGTACTATTTTTTTTCAAATTCTCAGACACTTGTAATGCCTGACGATCGCTGCAACAATATTGAGTTAATTATAAATTTAAGGAGTCTTCAAGATGCCGCTCATGAAACGTTGTTTTGCCGAGTTTTTCGGAACATTTTGGTTAGTCTTTGGTGGCTGCGGTAGTGCAGTCTTTTCAGCAGCTTACACCGCAGAGACAACAAGGATAGGCGACAATACCTATTTTCCGCTGGGAATTGGCTTGGTCGGAGTATCATTGGCGTTTGGTTTAACGGTACTGACGATGGCGTTTGCGGTCGGTGGTATCTCTGGCGGTCACTTTAATCCAGCGGTGTCACTTGGATTGTTTGTCGCCAAACGGTTCCGGGGCGGCGCAGATTTACTCGGATATATTGTGGCGCAAGTTTTAGGTGGGATTGTTGCTGCGGGCGTACTGTATGCGATTGCATCGGGCAAAGCAGGATTTAGTTTAGCGGGATCGAATCCGTTAGCGACCAATGGATTCGGGGTGCATTCTCCGGGCGGCTATTCGCTAGGCGCGTGCTTTCTGGCTGAAGTGCTACTTACGTTCTTCTTCTTGATAATTATCTTAGGTTCCACCGATCGACGGGCTGCGGGTTTGTTTGCACCTGTGTCGATCGGACTTGCATTAACCTTGATTCATTTAATCGGCATCCCGATTACTAATACTTCCGTGAATCCAGCCCGAAGCTTAGGTCCAGCCGTTATCGTCGGCGGCGAACTGCTCGGACAGGTTTGGTTGTTTTGGGTTGCGCCTATTCTAGGTGCGGTGATTGCAGGGTTTGTTTATAATGCACTGTTTGGTGAATCAGAAGTGCCTGAAATCGAACGGATGCGCGAAACTCTGTAATTGTCACTACTCTACTTCCATGACAGCTCTACTCGTTACCCTTTAAGGATTTAATTCTTGTTGCCCTGTTCAAATCAGCGAACCGACAGTGAGTAGATCGAGTCATGATGTGGTCATCCAGAGATCGAGCGTCACCCTCAGAGTAGACATCGCGACTGAGTAGATTGGCGAAATTAGTCTGGACTGCGGTGGCTACTCGATCGAGATCTCGATCTGGAATGGCGTAACCAAGAGGTAGGATCGTATCTAGATCCCAACTATTTTGCCCGATCCTCGCTGCGCCGATCGAGGTGGCAACGCCTTCTAGACCCAGCAGCGGCTTTCTAACGTTTATTCCCAATCGCAATTGTGTAGAGTCATAAGAGTTGTCAGTATCCAGATAGGTTGCCAACAAATATTCCCAATCCCCGCTGAATTACTTGTCAGCGTTCGTCTTTTAGTCCGCACAATCTGACAATTAGGTCGATCTAAATTTCAGATCTAGACAACACCTCGCCTACGCCGAGATCGCTCGAACTGCTTTGAGGACGGTATCGACATGATCTTTGACTTTGACTTTCGACCACACTTGGACGATTTTACCACTGGGGTCGATCAGGAAGGTCGATCGAACGACCCCCATATATTCCTTACCCATGAATTTCTTTAATTGCCAGACTCCATAATCTTCAGCTATTTGGTGGTCGGGATCGCTCAGTAAGATCAGCTCTAAATTGTGTTTTTTAATAAATTTATCATGAGAGGCGATCGAGTCGGGACTGATGCCGACAATTTGAGTGTTGAGTGCTTGGAACTGGGATAATTGAGCGGTAAAATCGATCGCTTGAGTCGTACAACCGGGGGTAAGATCTTTGGGATAAAAATATAGGACTAGCCACTGACCATTAAAGTCTTGAAGCCGGACACTTTTACTATTTCGATCTAGGGCGGTAAATGCTGGGGCAGATTGACCAATATTCATCTCGTTGGCGGAGCCTCTCTAGCAGAGAATCGCAATATATTTAGCTACGCAAATATTGTAGCCCACTTCTGACTAGAACCCCGTATCAACTTTGCGCCGATTGATGGGGGTAGATGTTCGATCGCGGGGAAATGCTTTTTGCTCCCAATTACCTAGATTCACAGCTACTTTTGGTCTAGTGCTGGCACTTTCATTAATCGAACTACTGCCATCTTGAGCGAAACTAAACATTCGTTGAATTACAGCATCAGGATTACGCGCATTTTCGGGATTGAGTGTAAATAGTAAATTTTTACGATCGCATTTATTACTATTAGACTGCAAAGCACAGACTACTGCTTGAGAATTAACTGTCCCACTAGCTATCTGCAAATCTTTAAAAGTACCGCCGTTGATATTGGCAGCTTGTTGGAGGCGTTCTGAGACGATTTGACAGCGTTTTTCAGGGGTGAAGTCTCTGCCAAAACCGTTATATGCCCAAGTCAGCATCACTGCCTGTCGATCGCCTTTTTGGACGACAGTTGTCAAGTTCTGACAACTAACTTGAAGACCAGCATTGACGATATTTATCTCTTGAGGAGCCTGGTTTTGTGAATCTGTGATGGTGAGATCGGTTTGACTATCTACAATCGGTGGTAGTTGGGCGGTGGCAAATTGGGCAGTAAATGGCACGATGGTTGCCAATGTACTAATAAGTAGAAATTGAGTAATAGTATTCAGTTTCATAGATGCTCGATCGATATTAAATAATAAAAATATTAAACCTATTAAAAGCCGCGATCTCTGCTGGAGCTGGTTACTTTAGTTGTCTGGATATTTTGAGTAGTTTGAATGGTACTACTGGTGCGGACTAATTGCTGTCTTGCATTATCATAACTATAGTAACCTGAAGTCATATCTGCATTAGGTTGAATGCAAACTGTATCGGTAGTAATGCCATTGATAAATACTAAACCAGGCGCACAAGCAACACGAGCTACCCCCCATTGGTTGAGTACTGGTGTCACTCGGTCTGTACTTTGACTGGCTTCGATGCGGAGTTTTTCTTTGGCGATTTCGGCATCAGCAGCAATTTTAGCTTTCTTGACCTCCGCATCGGCATTAATTTGAGCAGAACGACTAGGTGGATTAATCAAGCTATTGAGTAGTGATACACCAACTGTAATTAGATCTGGCGAGTTTACTTGAGCGAGTAAAATTGTCTGAGTTGGCGACGATTGCTTTGCCACGGCAGGCCGATTGGCGTAAGCTGGCAGACCAGTGACTAAAAGTGTTGAGATGATGAGTAACCCAAGTTTAGTTCTGTGCATATTTTGTATTTCCCCCAGTAATCCATGCATATTGTCGATCTACACTATCTCGATGGTAATTTCCGTAGTGATCAGTGGATATTTAATGATGACTCTCGACTAATCCCCAGCACCACCGATAAATAGCTGAGTTGCTGCAAAATACTAGCCCTACCCCATTGTCCAAATCTAAATTGGCAATTGCGACCTTGCCACAGCCCAAATCGCTTTGGCTGCATCCACTTTGCTATAATGCCATCAGCAGTTAATTTCCGATCGGTTGTCAAGATTTTTAGCTAACACCTGTCGCGGAGCCGATCGATCGAGTTCTGACTAGAGGCTAGATTTTGGGAATGGGCATAGGCTAGAGTAGTGATTATGGTTTACGGAGCAGATTTGAACTTCTTAGAGGATGAAATAGAGCTAGATCGTCCGCTTGACAATCTGGACACTTTGGCTGTGCTAGATGCCAATCCAGAGCCACCCAAACCCGATCCAGAGGTAATGCTAGCTTTGCTCACTCATACCATCACAGCGCAGCGGATGATGGCTGCACGCGCTTTTTGTGAGATTCAAGATGCCCGCGCGATTACCCCTCTGATCGGACTCCTGAGCGATCCTTGTCCCTTGGTAAGAGTCGCCGCGACCTATGCACTCGGGCGCAATCCCAGTCCCGATGCGGTCGAACCCCTGATTTATCAACTCGATCGAGATTGGAATGGCTATGTCCGTAAAGGCATCGTCTGGGCACTGGGTAACTGTCGCGACATCCGTGCCCTCAAGCCCTTGTTACGCTCTTTGAAGGTCGATATATCAGCAGTCCGGTTGTGGGCAGCTAGTGCCCTGGGGCAAGCTGCCGACCTCACTTATGAGGCGGTCATCGCCACTGTACCGCCGATTATTGAGGCTTTAATTAACGATCCGCTAGCGGCTGTCCGGAGTAATTGTGCGTGGTCTTTGGGACGGTTGTGCCGAGAGTTACCATCAAATGTGGTGTATGCAACGGCTGTCGATGCGCTGATCCAAGTTTTGGAAGAAGATCCCGATCTGGGTGTCAGAGATGATGCCAAATCCGCGCTGCTCAAACTAGGAGATCCGCGCGGGATTCAATCGATCGAAAATCTCGAATCAGAATCAGAATTACCACTTTAAACAGTTGACAGTTGACAGTTGACAGTTGACAGTTGACAGCGAAGTTGTTGTTAGGGAGTTTAAATCTCCCTAACAGCAACTGTCTGCCTAAAGGCAGGGACTTTAAACCGCTGGTGTTTGGTAACAATTTCGCTGGAGCAAGATACCTGACCACAATGGTAGCCAATCGCCTGTTAATAAAAGTTAGTGGTTTAAACCCCCATCTTAATTATTAATTACTAATTAATCTACCCCCACCATTCCATAAAATCAATCGTAATTTGTTGATGTACCGAACATAATGGACGTTCTTCCCCAGCGACTGCCGAATACGCAAATCCCGATTCGATTTGGGCGGGACTAATCAATCCAAAGTCCCACCCTTCACCCAATACTAATTCATCCGCAGCGACAGTTAACGGCGCATAAAAAACATGCCGAATCACTCGATCGTCATTATAGCAACCAAATTTTTGCGGCTCTTTTATCTGAAAGCCGATCTCTTCTAAAATTTCTCGCTCGACGGCAACTTCGGGAGTTTCCCCAGCTTCGATATGTCCGCCAAATAAACCCCACAAGCCAGGGTAAAGGATTGTCGAGATATTATCCCGCAACTGCATCAAAAACTTGCCATCATAGGGGAGAATGGCGATCGCGACTTCGACAGGAACATCACTACTCATAGCGAAATTGCGTGTTGTTGGAGATCTGCTAAGGACACAAACTTGAGTGCGGCACTGTGGGTAGCAGCCAAATCCACTGGTGGCGCAACACCATCTTTCAAGGCTTGTTGCCATCGCGAGGCACACAAACACCATTTGTCACCAGGATTTAAACCAGGGAAATTGGCAGCGGGTACCGGAGTACTCAGATCGTTGCCTTGCGCTCTGGTATAAGCCAAAAACTCGGCGGTGACTCGGGCACAAACAACGTGCGTACCGCGATCTTGAGTGCCAGTTACACATACACCCGTCCGAAAAAATCCCGTCATCGGATCGGTACAGCAAGTTTGGAGTTCGGTACCGAGCACATTTTGGTCAGTATTGGCATTCATAATTTACAATCTGTTTGACTGATTACCAAGGCGGCGCGACTACGCCAACGAACGCCCCATCATTAATATATCCCAACACTCGATCGAGTGTTGGGATTAGAGACGATCTCATCGCCAGAGCGTCCAATCTCAGGTATGATTCCAGACCTTGTTTATCCTCGGGTTGCCCGATGTCGCTACCGATCGATCTTGCTACCGATCGATCCTGTCACAGCTCAGTAATCTTACTCAGATCGCCTACGATATCGTACCGAGCAGCAAAATTCAGATACGTTACATTAGTTCAGGGATACACAACTCTAACCGAGAGCCGCATATTTGAGGATTGAGAGTCTAGATCGCCCTCGATCGCGCGATTTTCTACGTGTGGTAATGTATAAAAACGCAATTTATGCTACACTAATTGCTGTAGCATATCTACCCTCGACCGATTCTAATATCTTTTGCTGTAACTATGTTCACCAATCTGATCTCTAGAATTCACAATTGCTCGCGAACGGAAGATATTCTTCAGGCAAGTGTGGAAAGTGTCAAACATGCTCTCAAGTGCGATCGCGCAGTAGTGTATAGCTTACAGCCGGAAAGCTTAGGAAAAGTTGTCGCGGAGTCAGTGGAGCCGGGATTTCCCAAGACAGTCGAAACCACGATCGAAGATCCCTGCTTTATGGCAAGACATGTAAATACCTATCGTCAGGGCAGAATCAACACGATCGACAATATCTATGAAGCCAGGATTACGCCGTGCTATATCGAGACTCTCGAAAAGCTAGCCGTCAAAGCCAACTTAGTCGTGCCATTATTATTACCAGATGGTGAGCTATATGGCTTATTGATCTTGCATCAATGTTCCCAACCCCGTGCTTGGCAACCAGAAGAGATTACCCTCACTGCCCAGATGGCTTTGCAAATCGGCTGGGCATTGGATAATGCAATTAGGTGGTCGGAGTGCCAAAAAATCCAATCAGCACTCGATCTCCAAAAGTATTACGATGAGCTGCTAACATCTGCTACTCAGAAAATCCATCAGGGCACTACTCGCGCCGAAGTCCTAGACATCGCCACTACTCAAGCTCAAACGATCTTAAAATGCGATCGGGCGATCGTTTATGGCACGATCGAGCCAAATATCGGGAGAGTTTTTGCCGAAGCAACACTACCCGCACTAGCAACATTAAAAGGATCGATAGTTGACGATCCTTGCCTGGTAGCATATAGCATGAGTGAGGATCGCGATCGCCAACGAGTTCAAGCGATCGATAATGTTCATGAAGTGGGCATCAGTCCCGAATTTGTCGATCGTTTAGTAGCAGTAGCCGTGAAGGCAACCATGCTTGCGCCGATTGTGAGCGATCGTCATGAAATCTGCGGATTACTCGCAGTCCATCAATGCTTTAACTATCGGAACTGGCAAGATGTCGAAGTAGAATGGTTGCGCCAAATCGGTATCCAAACTGGT
Source organism: Chroococcales cyanobacterium (assembly GCA_038247275.1). Lineage (GTDB taxonomy): Bacteria > Cyanobacteriota > Cyanobacteriia > Cyanobacteriales > Chamaesiphonaceae > Chamaesiphon. The sequence goes on along the minus strand of JBBRVB010000009.1, from coordinate 8,382 downwards.
TTGGCTCTGGCAAAAGCTCTGTTACAAGAAGAGGTCGTGATGATGAAATCTTCCATCAAGCGAGCTGGTGCAGTTAAAGAGACAATTAGTACTGCCGATACCCAGGTTCAGCATGTCAAAGAGTCGTTAACCACCTCAATTCAAACTTTAGATGAAGCCAAACATTTGATGCGATTACTCAGTCACGAAGTAATTTCACTCACTAATAAACTATCCAGTGAAGATATCAACCTCGTCCGAATTATTACCAAGAAGTTGCAAGCTAATGCCGAAGTCGCTACCAATGGTACGATCTCAATTCAGTCTGAGGTAAATGAATTAGAAACTGTTGTCAATTCTGCAATTCAATTGTACAAGTCTCGAAAACATAATTGAACACTCAAAACTAAGCTGTTCGACATTTAAACCCACATTCCGCACTTCAAATTTTACGACAACAAACCTATGACCAAAATTAAATGAGAATTATATTTACGACGTTTGCAATGTTAAAAACCTCATAGAATGAACACTATATTTTCCAGTCTTTGTCTATGGCTCTACCAGAGAAACTATGCATAATCAACAATTGAAATGTCAAGATAGCATACATCTAATCCGAAAGTTGTCGAAGGTTTCATGCTTTGAAGAGTGGCCGTAGAGGTGGAAGAGTCAATATGATTGCAGCTTGGTGTAATGGTGAATTGTTTGCACCGTTTACAGTAGTACGGGAGAGCCTTGATATGCGAAAAGCTGCCAAACTGACTCAGCAAGAGTTAGCGAAGTTGAGTGGGATTAAACAACCTCAGTTAGCTAGATTGGAAACTGGAGGGCAGTTACCTAGATTGGATACTTTGGCTAACTTGGCAAAAGAAGCTGGTTATTCACTGGAATTACATTTAATCCCCCAGTCTCAAGAACTATCTATTACCCACAGATCGTGTAACTTTTCGCGGCGCGAAAAGTTACACGATCTGTCCCCAACCATCACCCTTTGGGTTTAAGATCGAGTCGTGTGAACAATCAATCAGGAGGACAGAAATGGAAAGTTGGGCAGCATGAGAGCTAAGATATCTCAAAATGAAAGACATCAGACTGAAGCAGCGACTAATTAGATTAGTAGAACAACTAAGTCAGAAACCAACAGCAAGTGTACCATTAGCTTGTGGCAATTGGGCACAAACTAAAGCTAGTTATCGATTTTGGGATAACAAAAAAGTGGAGATCGATACATGGAGAAATTTACCGGGAGACTTCCCGGCATGGCAGACGGTGTATACCTGCTTCCGGAACTGGCGACTCATTCATGATGTGGGTAATGGATATTTGCCACTGGGTTGTTCAAGTAGTTTTACGACCACAACAGCGGAAAGGATTCGTGTTGCTACCGAAACGATGGGTGGTGGAACGCACCTTTGGCTGGCTATCTTGGTGTTGCCGATTAAACAGAGACCATGAAGGTTTACCCGCGACTTCGCCAGACTTGGATTTACATTGCAATGATCCGGATCATGGTTCGTCGTTTAGCCTAATTTGATACCCCTCACCCCCCTTTTCAAACAGCCTCTAAATATCAACCAGCTTCTCTAGTCCCGATCGATCCTTCTAGCCACCACAAAATTAACCACACAATTGGGACTGTCGCCGCTAAACCCAACCAGAAATTGTGAGCAAATTGGGTCGATCGATCGAGTGCCCAGCCGCCTAATGGTGGCCCAATTGCATAGCCGACTGCCCAGCAAAGCGAATTAATCGAAGTATAAACACCGCGCAAGGAAGCTGGGGCAAAATCAGCGATCAGCGCAGAGGCAGTCGGTGTATAAGCAACAATTGCTAAGGCAAATAATCCTAAACCTAAACTCGCCCACAATAGTTGGTATTCGCTCGTTCCAGTTAACGTCATACAAGCAAACCCCACAGCCCAGAAGCCGCCAGAAATCATCAACGAACGAGTATGACTCAATCTCTCTAGTAATTTGAGCATCGGGAGCTGAGACGCGATCGTCATGAGTAAATGCCCAGTAAATAGCGCGCTGATCGCTTGAGGATTGAAGCCACGGGCATTAGCTTGAGGTACGAAACCACTAAAATACAATGGTAGAGTAGTCTGAGTTTGGGCGATATAAATAGTTAAAATAATATTGACAATAACGTAAATTAATAAGCGGCGATCGCGTAACGCTCTGGAATAACCACTAAAAAATCGCACTGGTATTTTTTGAGACTGTAATGTTTCTTGAATCCCAAATAAAAGAATGATAAAAAAGCAACAGAAAGACACGCCATCGATGATAAATAAAACTCGATAGGCACCACTGAAACTAATCAATAATCCCCCGGCAATAATCCCCAATCCTATGCCGATATTATCAGCCAATCGGGTAATCGCATAAGCAAAGCGGCGACCCTCGCCCTCAGTCAGATCGGCAACAATCGCTTCATTAGCGGGCCAATATAAGCCCAGCCCAAATCCTTGCACTAGACAGGCAGCAATTAGGGTCGGAAAATCATTGGTAACTGTAAAGATCGCACAGGCTAGTGCCAATACGAGTGTCGCTAATAATAATACTGGTTTGCGCCCCCACCGATCGGCATAGGTGCCACTAATCAGCCGCCCCGCCACACCAGAAATCGAAGCACTACCCAACGCTAAACCGACAGAGGTAGCCGAGAGTCCGACTTGCTGCACGAAAAAAATCGGGGCGTAAAAAAGTGTAAATCCGCTTCCGATTTCTGACAATAATCTACCTAGCGCAAGAATCCAAATCTGTCGAGGTAGCTTGGACATATATATGGGGGAAATAGGGCTGAAGAGTGGAGCAAATTACACCCCAATCCTTCCTACTTTATCACTCCATTCTGGCTGTGGAGAGAGACAATTAGCTTTGAGTATCCAAAATCTCCATCCGGACATCGCCGACACCATGACTTTTTAGGCCGATGATTTCAGCCGCACCAGCAGCAAGATCTACGATCCGGCGACCCCTGAAGGGGCCGCGATCGTTAATTCTGACAACGACGGATTTACCAGTTTTGAGGCTAGTAACTTTTACCCTCGTGCCAAAGGGAAGGGTGCGATGTGCTGCGGTCATGCCATTGGGATTGAATCGCTCGCCATTGGCAGTGCGATTACCACTTTCGGCACCATACCAGGAAGCTTGTCCGGTTTGAGTCGCGACAATTTTGTCCAGCACTGGCTGGGTAGTTGCTGCGGGTGAGTCGATTTTGGAAATTGCGGGAGTTGAGACTGGTAACTGAGTGGGAATAGTTACTTGCTTGGGACGTTCGACAGGAATGGCAATACTTAGTTCGGGAGCGACAATCACATTACCAACTTGGGCAATGGTGGTAGCGACGATTAACTGAGTGGGAATAGTTACTTGCTTGGGACGTTCGACAGGAATGGCAATACTTAGTTCGGGAGCGACAATCTCATTACCAACTTGGGCAATGGTGGTAGCAACGATCTGCTGGGGTCGCTCGTCTTCAAAGATAAATACGGGTAGCCCTGATTCAAAGCTGGGAGTATCCGATCGATCTTGCTGGTAAGTTACCAATGGTGCCACCTTGGGCACTGCGGTGACTGGATCGTTAGTTGCTGACGGTATATTTCTGGTGGCTACCTCGATTCGGTTACCGATCGAATTTGGCGCACTTTCGATGACGGGTGTGGCGGTCATCTCCGCTGGGACTGTCACTGAATTAATGATTGACGGGGGTACGGGTGCTTTCGCTAATTTCGCATTGTCACTGCGAGATTCAAAAATTGATGTAGCTGCTTGACTGGTAACAGATTTAGTTCCTGGAGCTAATTTCTTCGCTGTTAGTTGCGGTAGCTGTGCGACTGTACCTGCGGAACTAGACGAACCGATTTGGTTGGAGGAGATAAATGGTGTCTCGATCCGGCTGAGAACCGATCGAATTGAGGCAGTTGTGCGAATGTTGGAAAATTTTGGAGCAGTAGCGGTGACTGGCACAACTGGAGCGGATGTGTGCCGTTGTTTTACGGGCTGAAGAGTACCTAATTTAGTAATTTTGAATTTATTGGTGGGAGCTGCATTCTCGATCTTCCCAAATGCTGTCAAGCTCGGAAGACTGCTGACTTGGGGCACTGGTATTACTGCATCAGTTCGATCTGCGGTGACAGTCAGGGGTGTCACTGTCGGTAATGATTTAAGTGATGGTGGGACATCGTTGTTTTCACTGATGGTTGGAGTTACTTCAGCCCCAACACTAGAAATCGGTGCGATCGCTGTACTGAACAATAATGCAGTCAGAAAATTCCAACGCTGTTGATTCATAATTCCTCGGGGGAAAACAATATTGAGTTAAGTAAGAATAGCTGGAAACTGGAGTTGGATCTCGGTCGGGTGTGACCGCATCTAGCTCAACAATCTAGTTGAACTTGACTTAAGTTCCAAAATTATCCCAGACACCTAATTCTGAAGTAGATGCTGGCTGGCGATCGATTTGAGTGTGCCTCATGGCTGCGTCAAAGTGACTTTACCTAGCTGGCACCATCGGTAACCCTTGCTGTAAATTGCAATTACCGAATTTAACCACTTACTACACTAATAGTCTACCCCCACAACTACGATCTCTTGCCACAACAGCCAAATTGAATTTGATGTTGGGGACGATAATTAGTTGCTAACTGTCGATCGAACGTGTACTAGCTCCAAGTTTAAACCCGATCGATTCGGATCGATTAAAGCTTGGAATCGGATCGGGAGCAAAGTACGCGCAACGCCGCCCAGATCGCCGCTACTTAGCGACGACGACCGCGACGACCTTCACCACCACCGAGAATTTCCATCCGCACTCGACCTACGCCAGAGTTGGTCAAACCGATCGCCCGAGCCGCAGCGACCGAAAGGTCGATCACCCGATTGCCAACAAAAGGACCGCGATCGTTGATGCGGACGACTACCGAGCGACCAGTGTTTGGGCTGGTAACACGAACTCTGGTACCAAAAGGTAGAGTTTTATGAGCGGCGGTAAGTCCACCGGGATTGTATCGCTCACCATTTGCGGTTAATGGGCCGCCTTCACCTGGCTGGTTGCCATAAAAAGAAGCTTGACCGTAGGATCGAGCGATCAGTTGAGTCGATTTGACTGAAACATTGGGTTGAGTGGAATTGACTGATGGTGTAGCCGATACTGCTGTGGACACAGCCAATGTTGCTACGAGAGCAGTTAATCCAGTCAAAGCTTGGTAATTCATGTGCCTACTTGTGAAACGTTATTTATCTTTGAGGCTAGTTTGGCTTGCCCACAATGTTTGGGACTAATTTGCCAGTGACTAAACTCATACTTTGCTCCGTGTTCACCTCGGTGTGAGGAACGCTGGGTCTACCATAACACGAAGTTTTTTTCAATTTAACTGTCCCGAGTCGTTGACAAAATGAGTTTTGTATGCACAAGAAATATCCCGATCGAGTATCGAAACCCCAAGCGATCCCCACCCAATCCAGCTTTGAGTGATGCGATCCCCAAGATTTTTAAATCAGGAAAAATGATATGTTACATTTCTTTGTATATATTATTTAAATGTTTTGTCGGGAACGATCGGGTTGACAGGTTGTGAAAGCCGGCAATATTTTATTAAAAATTTGTTAAATCGCGATCGATCTCGATCGAATCGACAACTCAACTGACTAAATCTGTCGATTAAAACAACTGAATCTGGCACGATCGCCAAATCCAGAAGGTTTGCGGTGTGCGGAGCGATCGCGGTAAAATGCCTGTGCCGATCGTGTACGAGTGAGCTATGGATTATCAACAAGCAGGTGTCGATGTTGTGGCGGGGAGAGCGTTTGTTGAAAACATCAAAAACCTCGTTCTGGGTACCCATCGTCCGGGAGTTTTAGGCGGTTTCGGTGGCTTTAGTGGCTGGTTTGAATTGCCAGCGGGGTATCGCCAGCCAGTGCTGGTATCGGGTACGGATGGAGTCGGTACCAAGCTCAAAATCGCTCAAGAATTAGACGCTCATGCCAGCATCGGTATCGATCTAGTTGCCATGTGCGTCAATGATATTCTGACCTGCGGCGCAGAGCCGCTGTATTTCCTCGATTATTTAGCCACTGGCAAACTCAACTCGACGCAACTAACTCAGGTCGTCGCGGGGATTGCTGATGGCTGTCGGCAAGCGGGTTGCGCGTTATTGGGCGGCGAGACAGCGGAGATGCCAGGATTTTATCAAGCGGGTGAATACGACCTAGCAGGTTTTGCCGTCGGTATCGCTGAAAAGAGTCAGCTCATCGATGGTTCGCAGATTCAAATCGGGGATGTGGCGATCGGGTTAGCTAGTAGTGGTATTCATAGTAATGGCTATAGTTTGGTGCGGAAGATCGTCAGTGATGGCGGCTATCGGTGGGAGGATACCCCCAGTCGCCTAGAAGGCAAAAATCTGGGGGAAGTCTACCTCACCCCCACTCAAATCTATGTGAAGCCGATTTTGGCGGCGATCGAGCGACAATTACCAATACATGGGATGGCACATATTACAGGTGGCGGCTTACCGGAAAATTTACCGCGCTGTCTGGGTGCCAATCATTCGATCGAGATCGATCTCCGCAGTTGGCAGATTCCGCCTGCGTTTCAATGGCTGGCGGAGGCGGGAAATGTCGCACCTGTAGACATGTTTAATACTTTTAATATGGGGATTGGCTATGTGGCGATCGTGCCAGCTTCAGCAGCGAACGACTCGATCGCGTTTTTTAAGTCACAGCAAATCGCGGCGTATGCGATTGGGACTGTAGTTGCAGGCGATCGATCGTTGATTGGGATGCCTCAATAAAATCTTACAGCTTCCATCGCTCTGAGAATCAAGGGTAGGGGCAATTCATGTTGCCCCTACCCTTGATTTTGAGCTGTGAGGCGATGAACAACGATCGATCGCGCCAACAGCTAGCTCCGATTGCCAGCAAATGCCCAGATACCGCATCAGCGATCTAGACAGGCACTCAAACTCACGTCATCTAAGATCTAGCTCGATCGAGTCGTTAATCAGATTGACACCCAGCCAGTCACTAAATTCTACCGCCAGCCATTTAATCTCGCGTTCGGTGAGATCTTGTCCGGTGCTGAGGATTCCGATCGGATCGACTTGGCGTAATTCCAGCAGCAAACTGACTTTTGGGGTTTTTAGATCTGCATGTTGATATTTATCAACGATCACTTGAGTGATTTCACGAGTCTTGAGGTGCTTGGGACGACCGCGATCGAGACTATATAGATGTTGAGATAGAGTTAGTTGTTGGCGATCGATCTCAATCAGTGTTGTCGATAGAAATTTATCTGCTAGATCGAATGATAGATGTAATCCAGTTTTTAGCAGGAAAAATGTCCCTGGGAGCACAAACATCAAAGCCACCCCCAGCCCGATTTTAACCCCTACTTCTGTACTGGGATTGTTCAGTTCGATCGACATGTAAACCGTTAATACGAGTAGCACCAAGACGAGTAAGTTTACACCTCCAGCCAATCCAAGCTGATGAGTGGCAATCCGATCGGGTCGAAATCGCGCCGGAATCGCCACTTGCAATCGATCGGCTTTACTTGTAAGTTGAATTTTGCTCCCAGAAGGTTGACGCATGGTGAATCAGTTGACAGCCCGCACTGAGCGTAGCCGAAGTGTTGGCAGTTGACAGTTCTCCTGACGGAGACGCTAAATGGCTTGTGCTTAGTGCTACTCCCTTCCCGCTTTAGGACTATAGATTAGTCTTTTCTTTATGCCCTCTGCGCCCTCTGCGCCTCTGCGGTTAAAAAAGATCTCTGAATAGTAATAGAATCGCAGTATTATCTATCTTCTGCTGACGGGAAGGGAGTAGCAATTGAGATTTGTCCGGCAATTGACGCGATCTCGACGATCGCGCGCTTTAATTTAAATGATGATTGTGCATTTTGAGCGGGATGGGGATATTTTGGGGTGCTGCTCGATGACTGGTATCGAGTGTGCCCAGTTGCTGTTGTAACGATCGATCCGGATCGATCGTGATTCCAGGTGAGCCAGAGGTAAGTGTAACTCGATCTCGATGCCACAAGATCCAGCGACTTCCGGGACTCAGGGCGGCTAGCTGTTGGGGTTGGCTGGTGAGACACACGATCGGGATTGTTGGTATTTCAGCCTGCGGTGGTTCTGCCCGCTGCACTGCGGCGAGGGTTTCGAGCACTTGTCGTTCGCCCGCGATTAGTCCCGTTCCCGCCGTCCACAGTTTGACATTGAGTCGGGTATCAGCATAGAAATACAGCGTACAAGCCGCAATTACAGCTTGCTCGAAGTCGGCGGCATCCCAATTGGCACTACTATCGAGGTAGATGACTACATCTTGTCCGCCGCGATCGATTTCCAGTTCCCGCACCTGAAATTCGCCATATCTAGCACTAGTCCGCCAATGAATC